>CAYWKL010000012.1:0-26928 GCA_964459095.1 uncultured Gammaproteobacteria bacterium | reverse complement strand
TACAGCACGCTTTGAATCTCTACAGGCAGTCTAATATTAAGTTCACTGATTCGGTAATTCTGACTCAAGTTCAAAATTTTAAACCCGATGAATTTTTAACATTTGATGAATCTCTAAAAAAGATTTATAAAGAAGGCTAAAACTTTTGCAGAAATTATTTTATATAAATTGAGCAAGCTGCCCTGCAATATGTTTGGTTAGGATATGCGATGGTCCCTGAGGATTTGTACTCAACACATAAGTATAATTTGCACCAGTTGCTTCAGATAGATCATTAAAGATCTGGAGTCCCGGCAGAACTACTCCTTCCTGTTTAATATCAACTAACTCTTGACCATGATCGGCCCACATTAGAACTCTTTTAAAAGCTTCTTGCTCTTGTATGCCATTTTGTACTAATGCCGATTGTAGGTAGGGGCCAACTGTCCACCACATACGCGTACTCATTCCTTCACTACTTATAACCGCAGATACTCGTATTGCCGCATCTTTACTTTCTTTCGACAAATCATTATACAAACTATCAAAGTGATCGAGGAATGTTAGTCCAAAACGATTCTCTTCATTTGATCGTCCTGGAGCCATTAATTTTAACATGTGATACAGGGGTCTAGATATACGATATTTCTCTAATTTTGCTTTTGCCTCTGCAGGAACTGCCAAACTAGTTATAGCATCTATAAGATTGTCTGGTTGTTCTAAAAATGCTTGGTATCTACTCTCTCTAATAGCATCGTCTAAAGTTACACCTGCTCCCTCTAAAGAAACCCTAAATTCTGACATATTTAAGAGTATTATAAACTAATTTGAATACTGAGTCAAACTATGGGGTGAATTTCAATCCTAGAATCCTTATTTTCCTCTCCCTACTCCATCCTTTTATTTGGCTTTCTCTTTTTAGGGCTTCTGATTGGGTATTAAACTGTTCTGAGTAGATTAGTTTTACAGGTTTGTGTGATCTTGTATATCTTCCCCCTTTGCCATTTTTATGCTCTAAAAACCTTTTTTCTAAGTTATTGGTAGCTCCAGTATAAAGAGCGTCACCTTCGCACAAAAGTATATAAACAAACCACATTAAAATTAGTTTAACATGGAGTTAAGGTGCCTGCACTGAGCGAGCGAAGCGAGTCGAAGTGTTGCGGGGAGTGGATTCGAACCACTGACCTTGAGATTATGAGCCTCACGAGCTACCACTGCTCTACCCCGCGAAGGAATTATACTTTAATGTATAAATAATCTCAACCAGCCTTGATAGTTAGGTAAATTAATCTTTTTTTTAGGTTTCCCTGCCTCCAATACCCTTTTTATCTCCTCATCAGGGATAATAACCACGGTTTCACTACTTCTTGCCATATTTAGCTTATTTCTTGCTTGTTCCTCTAGAAAGGAAGTATCTTCTGTCTCAGAAAGCTTTTTTTTAAGTTCTTTATTTTCTTCCTGTAGTTTAAAAAGATCAGCAGCTGACTTTTCTAATCTCTCTCCTTTTTTAACAGCCTCTGAAATTTGTCTTATGAGGCTAATAAGAATAATAATTACTATAATTATGGCTACGAAAATGACTAATTTTTTCCTCATATTCTGAAAAAGGTACTTGACTTTTTATAGCCTTTGTATATATTATATGGGATATATGATAGATTTACGTGATGCTCACAAACAGTTTGTTGAGCACTTAAAAGGTAAATCAAGAGCCTCCGCTACTATTCTAGCTTACGGTAAAGACATTGATCAACTTGTATCTTTCCTTCTTAATAAAGGGAGAAAGAGCGCTGATGAGGTAACAACTGAAGATTTGAATGAATTCATGCTCAAACTCTCAAAAGAAGGTTACACAGCAAAATCAATCTCCAGAAAAACAAATTCCACAAAAACTTTTTTTAAATTCCTAAAGAGTAATAATCTATCTGAAAATGATCCAGCAGGAGCACTTGAACACCCTAAATTTGAGAATAAACCACCAAGAATTTTATCAAAAATTGAATATAGAGCCTTAAGAGATGCCGCAAGATCTGACCTTAGAATTTATGCAGTTATTGAGCTCCTGCTTCAAACAGGTATCAGAATTGGTGAGCTTGCACAGCTTAAAATTGAGGACCTAGATTTAAATGATGAAGCTCCAACTTTGCATGTTCCCCAGGCAGAAGGTGCTGTAGAGCGCACTATCCCCTTGAATAAGCCTGCTGTTGAGGCTGTTAAGAAATATTTAGAAATTAGACCAAAATCCACAAATAGGGCCCTTTTTGTGACTAAAACAGGAAGACCGCTACTGGTTAGAAATATAAGAACTGCAATAGATAGGTATTTTAAGATTGGGGGGATAAAAGAGGCTAAAGTAAATGATCTTAGGCACACTTGGGTTGCCCACCACTTAGCTACAGGTACATCTTTAACTTTAATTTCAAGGCTGGCTGGCCACAAAAGAGTATCTACAACTGAGAGATACCTTCAATTTATCCAAGGCAGAACTAATGAGAGTAAAGTAAAGCTAGAAGAACTCTAAACTAGATATACTAGAGTTCCTGGTTTGGTGGGTCTATCTACTTTTAAACCAAATGAATCTCCTTTTTTGACCTCTTCTACCTCTTTGTGGTCTATCTGAAGAGAGGAAACCTTTTGAGTAAATTCTTCATCTGCTTTTTTAAATTTTAGCTCTTGCCCCAAACTTAACCCTTTAGAATCAAGGTCAATAATAGCTACTCCTAATTTGTCATAGTAGTGGGTAACTTTACCAATAGGCTTATCCAAAAATTATCACCTCCTTTTAAGTGTGGGCGGACCTGGACTCGAACCAGGACTCGAATGTGTATAAGACATTTGTGTTAACCATTACACCATCCGCCCATCTCAGTGGCTAATTATACCAAAAGTGTACTTATAATTTTGCTCTTTGGGAGATTTCTGCCTCAACTGTTTTTTTATCCCTACCATAAGTAAGCCTTGAAAGCTCTTTTATTGCCCTTCCAATATCCGGCCTCATCATCCCATACCAGGCTTTCATATCCTTCCATACATTTAAAGAAAACGGAGGAATAGGCTCACCTTTGACTTGAGTTTTAACATAAAGGGTGTTTGCCTCAACATTTACCAAATCCTGCTCATTAAAAACAGGAGCAAACTCATGTTGCAGGAAGTTGGCATCAGTTACACCAACTCTGTAAGCCAAAACAGAACCAACATTTCCAAAAATAGCATTTTTAATATTCTCATCAATTTGGCCAATAAACTGATTTGCAACAATTAAATTTAACCTATATTTTCTAGCCTCAGACAGAATGCTTGCAAAGCTATCTGTTGCAAAGTTTTGAAACTCATCAACATAAAGGTAAAAATCTTTTCTCGCTGCCTCAGGCATATCTGCCCTAGACATTGCTGAAGCTAGGATCCTAGGAACTAAAACAAGCCCTAAAAAGTTAGAATTATCCTCCCCCATTTTTCCTTTTGATAAATTAACAATTAAAATTTTTCCCTCATCCATAACTTGCCTTAGCGAAAAAGAAGGTTTAGATTGACCGATTATGTTTCTTATCATCATATTTGTTACAAATTTCCCAAATTTAGATACAAAATAATCTAGAGTTTCTGATTTGTGAAAATCTGTTGTTTGAGCAATCTGATCTGTCCAGTATCGTCTAACCAAAGGATCCTCAACTAAAGGTAAAAGCTCTTTAACAAATTCAGTGTCAGTTAAAACTCTAACTACCTCAATTAAAGTGCCACCAGGTTTACTCATAACAGTAAGCAAACAGTTTCTAACAGCATGCTCAAGTCTTGGCCCAATAATACCTGTGTGATTAGGGTCATAAAGCTTATATAAAAGCCCAATTATTGATTCAACGACAAAGTGTTTTTGTTGCTCAGTTTCAAACTCAAGCATGTTCATTCCAAAAGGCCGTTCAATATCTGATGGATCCCAATAAATTACATCTTGAGCTCTATTGGGTGGAATTAAATTCAAAAGCTCTTCAGCTGCGTCCCCGTGCGGGTCAACAAAAGCAATGCCTTTTCCTGCCATAACATCTTGGTATGCTAGAGTAAGTAGAAATTGGGACTTGCCTACACCTGTTCTTCCAATAATATACATGTGACGCTGCCTGTCTGTATCAGAGATAAACACAGGCCGCTGATTCCCTCTGAAAATGGATTTTCCCAAATACAACCCTTCTGTTGGGATTTTTTCTGAAGCTGGCGCGTGACGCGCAGGAAGCCAGGCAATAAAAGGTGTTTCAACTGATTTATTTGGGAAATGATAAACAGTTGCTATTTCATCAGGTGAGAGAACTGGCGTCTTATCAAAACGGGGCGTATACCTATAAACAAAATCAACCATAAACCCTTTTTCAGAGCGTATTTTACCTGCTGTGAACCCGTTATATGGACCAGAGAATTGCTCAAAGCTAGAGCGGATATTAGATAAATGAGCTTTTGCAGCCTCTTTTGAAGAACTTGAAACAACAAGCCTTATAACTATATTAAATCCAGGCTTACTAACCTTTGTCTCAACAGCCTCAAGCTGCTTTGCATCAGGAGGAGCTTTTGGTTTATCTCCTGTTCCTGGGTCTTTTTCTTTTTTTAAAAAGGACTTTCCAGCATTCTTCCACTTATTATCAGCTGGGGATAAAATCATCTGTATTGCAGCTCCCTCCCCTGGCTGCATTTTTGCTAAAGCTGAGGTAATTGAGGACAAAGGATCTGTTGGAAGTTCTTTAAAAGTTTTTATAGGAAAATAATCCGAGGATTTTAAAGTTAGAGTAGAAAAAGCTACCTGGCCTGTTTCGCTGAAAATATTATATTCCTGCACCTCTTTTATTTCGGCATCAGGGTATGCTCCATTAATTTGCTTTTCAACTAAATCCTGGAATTTTTTTTGAATTGATACATAAAACTTAATAGATTCATTCAAAGCTACAATTTCAAAGGACAGGTGCGGCTGAGGAGTTAAAAATCCAAAAAATCCGCCACCAGTGCGCAAAGAATAAAATGTAGAAAAAAGCTGCTCTGCAGCATCTATTTTAATCTCATTTCCCCTTGGGACTGAAACTTGAAGCAGTACAAACTCTAGCGAGGTTTTTTCTCTATCTCTATATTTATACCAACCAATTAAAAAAGGGATTAAAAAAAATCCTAAAAAAGCTAAAAATCCTAAACCTAACAAAAAAGCTCCAATATATAAAGCAAGTTGCATTGGGTCAAAACCAGCCCCTCCCCCTTGGATTATATTATTGGTAGCAGTTGTTGCTTCTGGTACTTCCATATTTAAGCTGTTTTCTCTAATGTTCTTCCTGCATGAAGATCGAGAGCAGGTTTTGCAGGCTGAAAGCTTGGTGGTTCTTCAATGTGTTCCCCAGTAACTCCTCTTTGGATATCTCTCGCTCCCTGACCAACAATTTTTGTCACAACCCCTACATGTGGGAGCGTTGAAGGTGCTTGCTTTTCCACTTGGACCGCAGCAGATGGCTTTGGAGTCACTCTAGGGGTTTCTCTAAATTGTGGTATTCCGCTTTTGTGCACCTCTAGATCAGGACTTTGAGCTATGAGAGGAATAACCTCCTTGAGTGACTGCCCTGTATGTTTAGCAACTCCAGATGTAAGCTCTTCGTCTGCTTTCGCATGAACCTGATCTTTATTTACCATATTAACCTCTTCCTTTTTATCAGGTTCTGTATTATCTTGTTTTCCTTTGAATATTTCTAGAAGTCTCATGGCAGTACAAGTTAAATTATATAGTAAATGAAGAATTTGTGTGGGTTCTAAAGGAGTCTATGTGTTTGGCAAAATTAGCTTTTGAAAATGTCGCTCTCTAAAGATTTGGCAAGATTAAGAAAAAATTTCTCCATATCTTGCCTATTGAGAGGAACCAACATTTTAGGGAAATCCTCAGCCTTTAGATCTTTTACCTTAAGCAAAGCTGCTACTAAGTTTTTAACCTCGAGCGGCCAATCAAATTTTGCCTGACTATCAATACGGATTTTGCGTAAGTATTCCAAGGGAGGAAGATTTACTTGTTTAAAAATCAAATAAAGATCAATATAATCCCTAACTCTTGATCTGGAAGTTATGGTATGTATTTTATTAACAGCAATATCATACATACTACTTACTTCTAAATTTTTAAAATACATCCCTTTTTCAACTTTAGGAAAAGGATAGTAGTTAAAATCAACTTTTAATTTTTCATTGTTAGCATACTGGAGAATATAAGTATATAATCCAAGATAGTTTTGTTTTACAACTTTGGAAACACCTAGCTTATGCGCTGCAGTTTGTAAAAAAGACTCGATAGCACTAGGATTTACTTCTTCTTCAGAGAATAAATCTATATCCTCTGACAATCTATGCAGAAGATAAAATTCAGCAAGTGCAGTACCACCAGTTAAGTAGAACTTTCTGGCAATGAATTTTTGTGCTTGTGCAAGTTCCAAAAAGTCAAGTTGTCTGGAAGTGAGTATACTTTTCCCCATAATAGAAATTCTATAGCTCTCCTAGCATAAGGATCAATAGCGTCTTTGATTTTAGGCCAGGCCTTTTTAACCTCCTCTCGATCTAGCTTTTCACCATCTAACCCATAATTTATAAGCTGCTGTAGTCTCCAAAGCTTATATTGTTTTGGATGCTCTTTTTTGAATTTTTCTTCATTTATGTTCCAGTTAATCATACTTGTATTATACCAAAAATTGAACCAATAGGTTTAGACGAACGGATACGTCTTTTCGAAACCTTTTCGGCATCTATAGATTGAGAACACAGACGGCAAAATGCTTTTTGTGGGGTGATGTATAGATTGTCTTAAAAAAAGAAAATACAATGTTTATATGAACGAGTTTGATCAATTTATTAAAAGGAAGCTAAAAGTTCGATATTATATTCGATATGCCGACGACTTTGTAGTTTTAAGTAGATGTAAGTTGTATCTGGAAGAACTTATTCCTAAATTCTCTGAATATTTGGAGGGTGTATTAAAATTGTCTCTTCACCAAGATAAAGTTTATATTAAAACTCTTTCTTCTGGGGTAGATTTTCTAGGCTGGGTTCACTTTCCACACCACCGAGTGCTAAGAACTTCTACAAAAAAGAGGATGTTTAAACGATTAAAGAGAAATTATTCAAAAGAGTCACTAGCTTCATATTTAGGACTACTCAAGCATGGAAGTACTTATAAGTTGGTACATACTTTACAAAGTATTATGACTATGGTACTATGGTCATAGTCATGCAACAAATAGTTTCCAAAGCACAATTTAAAGCTCAAGCATTACAGTATTTAAGAGAGGTTGAAAATAAAAAACAGCCTCTTATTATTACCCATGCTGGCAAACCAGTAGTTCAAATAATCCCCTACCAGAAACCGGAGATTCTTAAGTCACTGAAAAAAAGTGTTACTTTTTTCAAAGACCCTACGCAGCCAGTTGAAGTTAACTGGGAAACACTCAAATGATCCTTCTTGATACCCATATTCTTGTCTGGTTCATCAGTAATCCTGAAAAACTCTCAAAAAAAGCCAAAAAGGCAATTGAAAGAGAAATTGATACAAAAAAGCAGATTCTAGTTTCTTCAATCAGTATCTGGGAAATTTATATGCTAGTGAAAAAGGACCGAATCAGACTAACTTTAGACATTGATTCATGGGTAAAAAAAATCGAGCAATCCGGCTTGTTTGAATTTGTGCCGATTGATAATCAGATTTCCACAAAATCAGTGACTCTAGACAGTAAATTCCATGAAGATCCGGCAGACAGAATGATTGTGGCAACCTCACTTACCCGTGATGCTAAATTAATCACCTCGGATAAAAAAATCCTAAATTCCAAAAAAGTCCAAGCTATTTGGTAGCTAGATATTCTTCTGCCTCTAGCGCTGCTTTTGTTCCAGATCCTGCAGCAGTTACTGCTTGTCTATATTTAAAATCAGCTACATCACCTGCAACAAATATTCCTTCAATCTTAGTTTTAACCTCATCAATTGTTACAATATATCCTTTCTCATCTAAATCAAGATGCCCTCTTAAGAATTCAGTATTAGGTTTGTGCCCAATTGCTACAAAAACGCCATCTATATTTATGTCCTTTGTTTGCCCTGATTTTGTGTCCTTTAACCTAACGCCTGTTACTTTATTCTCACCCAAAACCTCCTCTAAAACCAAATTATATAAAATTTCAATATTGGGCTTTGATTTAACCAAATCTACTAAAGCACTCTGGGCTCTGAAAGTGTCTCTTCTGACAACAATAGTTACTTTTTTAGCAAATTTAGAAAGATGTTGTGCTTCTCTCATAGCAGTATCTCCCCCTCCTACAACAATTACATTTTTATCTTTAAAAAAAAGCCCGTCACAAACTGCACAAGCTGAAACTCCATGACCAATTAACCTCTGCTCTGACTCTAAACCTAGCCACATTGCTGAAGCGCCAGTTGCTATGATTACTGCTTTTGCTTTCACAATCTTTCCTTCTGTTTGAATCTCAAAAGGGTTTTTACTAAAGTTAACTTGTTTTACATCCTCATCTAAAAATTTAGTCCCAAACTTCTCTGCTTGAGCTCTTATCTTCATCATTAAATCTGGCCCTTGAATGCTATCTGGAAAGCCTGGAAAATCATCAACATCTGTTGTAAGCATAAGCTGTCCGCCTGCCTGGCGGCCGGATATAACCAGTGGCTTTAAGTTCCCCCTTGCAGCGTATATAGCAGCGCTTAACCCTGCCGGGCCTGAACCGATTATTACTAATTTCTCATCCATAATTACTCCTGTGTGCTTCCTGACTGCGTTGCAGGGCTTGAAGTTGCCCTTGGAGAAGCCGTTGCTGAAGCAGTAGCGGTAGGTGTTGCAGAAGCGCTGGCAGTTGGGGTTGCCTCAGGTGTTGGGGTTGGAGTAACCTCAACTGTGTTTAAGTTCCCTTGATCTGGCGGCGAATACCTACCTCTAAGCCATACCAAGTATCCGGCAAGCAAAACTACAATTAGGATTATTACTACTATTGTTACATTTCTACTCATATAATCACCTCTTCCTGGCAGGCTTTTAAGTGCCCTTAAGTATATGCAAAGTAGTCAAATTTTAAAAGATGTAATTTAAAGTCTATCTAACTTTAAGTTTTTTAAGCTATAATTTCTCTCTCTAATGAGACTTAAATTAATACTAAAAAAAACTGAGGCTGAAAATGTAACCTCATTCATATTTGACATAATTGATAAAGATGTCCAATTTGTTAAGAAAGCAGGTCAATTCTTACACTATAAAATACCAGACAAAAGCCCAGATGAGCGTGGTGAGGCAAGATTTTTTTCAATCTCATCAGCTCCGTTTGAGAAAAACATAATGTTAACTACTAAATTTGTTCCAGATGATGGAAGTAGTTTTAAAAAAGATTTACAAAAGTTAAACATTGAAGACTTTATTGAGGCTACTGGTCCAGGTGGAGATTTTGTAGTGGAAGATTCTAACAAACAATATGTATTCATAGCAGGTGGAATAGGAATTACACCTTTTAGATCAATTCTTCTGGATTTGGACCATAAACAGCAACCCTTAAATATCACTTTGCTTTATGCAAATAGAACTCCTGATTTTGTTTTTAAAAGTGAGCTTGAACAACTTCTTTTGAAACATCCGGAATTTAAGATCCATTACTTCATAGAGCCTCAAAAAATTAACGAAGCTATTATTCGATCCACGATAAACGATTTACGATATACCATATACTATATTTCAGGCCCTGAACCAATGGTTGAGGCTTTTGAGAAAATGTTATACGACATGGGAATTCCAAAAGACAATGTTAAAAGAGACTACTTCCCAGGATATGTTGGATTGTAAGGCATGATACTTACTACACGAACTTATGCTACAAGCTTTGCTGCTCCTAAAATATTGCTGTCTTCAATTTGTACAAATTCCATTTTGAAATTTGGGACAAGTTTTTTTACTAAAGAATTCATCTCATCTTTATAACCTAACACTTTCCAAAATAAACTTCCTTCCATGCAAATATCTAAATCACTTTTCTTAAACTCAGCTATACCAGAAACAGCAGCAGCTACTAAGTCTGATGATCTTTTTAAGATATTTTTTGCTATATCCGCTGCCTTATCATTTGATCCTGAGATAACCTCATCTAACTGCTTAGTTGAGGTAAGTTTAGGATAGTCTAGTCCTTTCTCCTCTAACAATAAATTAAAATGTCTATATAAATAAGCTCCAGTGATCTCTTTTTCAAATAAATATTTACCTGGCGTTAGAGATGATTTATCTATTTTTTTGGCCTCCTCACTTAAAGGAAATTTATCAAAATTTCCTGATTCTAAATTAACTAATTTTTTCTCATCTAAAAAAAATGCAAAATTAGTACCAGTCCCTACTATTCCTCCAACTATTTTTTCCCAAGAAAACTTTGTTAAACCAGAAAGGAGTAAACAAATAGTATCATTTGCAACTGATACTTTAATTTCTCTATTTAGCTTTTCCAAGATATAATTTTCTAAACTCTCCCCTATTTTTTTACCAATTAAGTCACCAAAATCATTTTCCTTTGTACCTTGGAGTAAAACCCCATCTAATTTTCCTTTTTCAAAAATAGGTTTAATTGGATAAGCAAAATTTAGGGCTAAAACTTTAATATCTTTTTCTAACTCTTTTTCTATAAAAGAGAATACATCATGGTTAGTTACAAATAGATTCTTTTTAATAAGCTCTTTTTTAAGAATTTTTAAACCATTAATTTCTTTTTTTACCAGTCCCTTTGTACAAACAGTCCCTCCTATAACCATTACTTGGAAAATTTCTCCATTTTTTACAATAGAAGACTCTGGAAGTTCATGAATAATGAAAGCTAAACTAGTTTTTTTACCAGAGTTTGCATCATTTAGCTCTTTTGTAAAATTATCAGCTATTTTTTTAAGTTCCCTAAGGTCCATTTAAGCTTTAAGTTTGGGAATTAGTTTAACACAATTTCTGCCTATACAATATAGCTTTAAGCTGCAGGGCTATGTAATCTGGAAATAAGGCTTCTTTTTAAATTTCTTCTCATTCCAAAACCATCATTGAAGGTAACGTGCACAACTCCCTCTTCCTCAGCTTTCCTGTGAAGAGAGCTGTGATTTAAAGGCTGCACTACAACCAATTGACGTGATCCAAGCACGTCATTATCTGATTCTCCATCTCCAATGTATTGTATAGGACTATCCGGGTATTGCGTCGCAACCAAATTAACAATATCCCCTTTTTGGGTGGAGATAACGCTTTGGGAATCAATTGCATAGATTTCTGCAGATTCAGTTCCAGGAATTCTTGATATCAATCTTTTGACTAGTGGCTCAACATTGGCTGTAACAAAAATTATTCTCGCACCAATTTCATTAGCATATTCAATAAATTCTTTCATCCCCCTTCGTAAAGGTATATATAATCCAGCTTCCGTGAATACATCTGTATACTCTTCAATGAATTTTCCAAAGCCAGCTGCATGAAGAAATATTCTCAAGCTACCATCCCCACGTACCCTAGAATCAAATGGACCGCTTCCAGGAAACAATGGGTCTACATATTCAGTACGACCATAGCCCATTTGAGCCTGCTTGGCTGGGTCTGTTGTGGTTCCATCTATATCAATCATGACTACTGGATAGTCTGGAAATTGGTTTGTCCTAAGTTCAACTATTCCCCTGTAACTAGCCCCCAGACTTGCAGCAACTTTATCAGCTTCTTCAATTCGCCTTTTTCGATCACCTAAGATCTCCTGAGCATAAGGAGAAGTAATTCTATCTGTTAAATTAACTTGTGTATGTTTTCTTAATCGACCCAATCTGGCATATACTTCAGGAGCCAAATCTGCCTCATTTCGTGATTGTAAATATTCATCGATACCTGTGGCAACAAGTCTTGACTCCAATTCCTTTTCAATACCTATGATCCTGTTCCTGAATGTTGCAATTTGTGTACCATCAGCTAAGAAACTAGATAATTCTTGGCCTGGCACTAATCTGAGCTGTGGGCCTCTCTCTATATATTCAGTACTTAACATATTTCTATAAGCTATTTTACACTACGGGGTGCTTAAGTGCTTGACTGCAAAAGTACTAAAAATTGACTAAATCCTGACAATTTTGAGGCTAAATGAAGAGACTTATAGTTTTAAACTTCTTTTCTCTTAAATCTTTTGTTTAACTGCGCCATTCTTCTATTAAATCCAGGCTGATACTCTATCTCATCTGTAGGTAAAGTTCCCGGCTGTTTATACCCTTGGGCAGCTCTAAACTCTTTCATGTGTTTGGCAGCTTGAGACCTAAATTCATCCCAAGGAGTACCTTTGGCAAACTGGTCTGAGATAGCTCCAATTCTTCCTGTATGAATATTTATACTAAGCGTTAGAACAGAAACTATGGGGCCTGACCAAAAAGAGGTTTGTGAGTTAATTGGTACAGGGTATAAATGCAGATGATGGCTTCCTCTGCAATCCCCTGCAACTAGTGGAGTTTTAACCAAAGGTGAGGTTATCTCCCCTGGAGCAGGCCAGTCACCCTGGCAAAGCGCAAGGAGTATTGGATCATCTTTCCCTCCATATGTAAAGCCTTTATCTGTTTTAATGTTATGCAACCTTTCAGCTGAAACAATTACTCCAAGTTTATCAGGCTCGCCGTTATCCTCTTTTGTATAAATTTTCGAAATTACATAACGAGAGCTAGCCATAGTTAAAGCTGCGATATTATAGTAATCCTCAGGACTCTTAAGAAGAATGCTTCTCTCAGTTTTTCCAAACTTTTCCATAGCTTGCTCAAGCTTTCTAGGATCATTCATAGGCACACCTTCCTCATATGCTTGAGCTTTTGTATCTAAATCCATGATCTCAAAAACATAACCCTTTCCCATTTTTGATTCTGCAATCAATAATCCAGTATTAAAGTTAGGATCTAAAAACGCTCCAGTTGTAACAAAGTTATACGCACCGGGCTCTGTCTTATCTGCTGTAGCAAGTAATACTGTCTGGGATGGGTTCATATCTCTTACAGGCATAGGTAAAGTAATACTTGCAGGTCCTAGGCCTCTTATATTTCCTGAAAAAGCATCAGCTTTTAAATCCTGCCCAGGCCCATACAAACCTTCCATATATGCTACTTCCTCTCCTTTTTTTAAGCCGTCCCATAAAAGCTCATCAATTACTTTTCTTGTTTTTATTACATCGCCGTCAACTATTCCAGTTATACAAACATCATCTCCTGTATGAGTTGCAAAAACTGATCTAAAAATAGGTTTGTTATCAGGTCCATATCTGTTGTGGCGAAGCACATGATCTAGCACAGTTGCTTGGGTTCTTAAAGATACCTCAACATGCCCACCTACTCCTCCAACATCAGCTTTGGTGGCAACAACAAACATAGGCTTTATAGCGCCGTCATAAGACCATACCCCCTTTACTTTTTTCCGGGGAACATTATAAATATTTGGCATTGTGGATTTGGAATTGTTATCACTATCAAGCATTGTTTGAGGCAAATCTTTAAGGTCATCTTTACTTTGTTCGTAAAAATGACTTACAGGTTCAGGGTATGGGGCAATTGGAGTATCATTGTAAGATTTAGACATATTTTTATTGTCATTCCCTTGAAAAAGGGAATCTAGATCCTCCTAAAATGAGGATGACATTATTATTAAAGGATCTTATTTAGGAATGCAATAGGTTGCTTGACTAAAACCTGACGGAATTTATTAAATATGGATTTGATGTAAAGTATTGTAGAATCTTTGTAGAAGAGTGGGTGGCTCATATATCTCCCGAGTTACTTCTCTTGCATGTCCCATCTGGTGGTCCCATAAAATTACGCGTGGAAACCTACATTGACTCCTGATTGTATGAGTTGTTATAGTAATTCTTTCACCATTACTCTGGGAAATGACTACTTCAGGTCTTTCCTTTGAACCCCCATTAAAAATCATAATTTCCTGACTTTTTTCTTACTTTTTCCTTACAAAGTCAGGTTTCTTCATCATATGCCTCCTGCTCTTACTTGTCAAGTTTGCTCAAATTAATTAAAATTGCCTAGAATGAATCAGATAATTGAGGCCTCTTATCCTCTTACATTCAGAGAAAAAGAGGCTAAAATTTTGGGTAATCACCTAAAAAATAGGCATAATGTGGTCTTAATAGGCATGGGAAGGGTTGGTATAAGTAGTTTCTTAAGATATTTTTTAAGCCATAAAGATATCCATAAAACTTTTATTAATGACGGCAATATTCATCTTTTTATTCCTATTGATTTAAATAATCTCGTTGAGAGAGAAATTTTTCCTTTTTGGATACTTACTCTAAAAAGAATTACAGATGTTGTGGAGGCTTCAAACTTATCTTCAGATATAAAAAAATACATTAGTTATTTATTTTCTGATAGCATCCAGTCAAACAATTTATTTATGGCAATTGAGGGAGTAAGAAAAGCTTTAATAAAATTAGTTGACTCAAACATACTCCCTACTCTTTTTTTTATAAGATTTGACCGAATGAAAGATGCTGCCACACCTGAGTTCTTTGATAATCTTCAAGGGCTAAGAGAAGCCACCAATGATAGGCTTTCATATGTGATGACAAGCTCAAGAAGCCTTGATCAGCTTTCTCCTTTAGTTTTTACTAGAGCTTCTCTATCTGCTTTCTCAAACGATCTTTTTATTCTGCCTGCAAATGATGATGATATGAGAATAAATTATGAAAGTTATAAAAATGCTTATAGACTTAAAATTCCAAAGATGAAAGAAGATGAAATACTAAGACTCGTTGATGGATACAATCAATACTTGCAGCTTGTTCTCATTTATCTTCATGAAAATCCAGAAAAAATAACTTTAAAATCTTCCCTTTTAGAAGAGCTTGTTAAAAATGAGAGAATAAATTTACAATCTGAGGAGCTTTGGGAATCTTTAGCTGACAGGGAACAAAATGTATTAATCAAGATCCAAAAAAAGTCTGCAATAAGTGAAAAAGATCTTTTGGATGCAAAATATTTAGTTGATACAGGATTTATTACAAAAATAAACTCAGAGTTTAAAATTTTTAGTCCTTTATTTGAAAACTATTTAAGAAAACACAGTACAAGCAACGGAGATAAGACTGGTGAGCTTAGTAAAAAAGAACACACATTGTTTAATTTCTTAAAAACTAACTTGACTGTTGTTTGTGAGAGAGAGGCTATAATTGAAGCTGTGTGGCCAGAGGAGGATAGCTTAGGTGTAACTGATTGGGCTATAGATAGATTAGTTGCAAGGCTTCGCAATAAACTAAAGTTGCAAGAGTCAAATTTGGAGATTATTACAGTCAAAACGCGCGGCTACAAAATGATTTCCAATGGATGATTTTTTGAAAAACATAAACAAAGATAATTTTGAAACAAATCCCTATGTAAAAAAGATAGAAAAACCATGGGGGTATGAGCTTCATTTCACACCCTCTGATCTCCCCTACATGGGCAAAATTCTTCACATTAACAAAGGGAAAAGACTATCTTTGCAGGTTCATGATAAAAAACAAGAATCCTGGTTTCTTTTAAAGGGGAAGGTAACTATGGTCATTGAAGATCCAAATAGTGAATTTAAAGAGATCGATATGAAAAAAGGGCATGGATACACAACTCAAGTTGGTCAAAAACACAGGTTAGTTGGTGTTGAGGACTGCGATGTGCTTGAGGTATCTACTCCTGAGATTGGCAATACATACAGGCTGGAAGATGATTATTCAAGAGGTACTGAGACTGAAGAGATTAGAAAAGATCCTAATAGAGGCTGGAATGGGTAAAAACATAGAAATTGAAGTCCGTTTTTTAGAAATAAATCCCAAGCAAATTATGCAAAAAATAAAAGAATTAGGTGGTGAAGATTTTGGTGAGACTCTGCTCCAAGAACAAATTTTTTATGATCAAGATTTAAATTGGCAATATAAAGAAAAAAAACAAGCCAGGATCAGAAAAGCAGGAAAAGACACCTTTATGGCTTTTAAACATATTACAAAAGATTCTGCCACAGGCACAATTGAGCTTGAATTTAAAATAGATAATGCACAAACTGCCAGTAAATTTTTACAAGCAATAGGCTTGGTTTTATACCGCACACAGGAGCGCAAAAGACACAAATTAAAGCTAAACGATGTGATTATTGATATAGATTTCTACCCTAAAGTTCCGCCTCTAGTAGAACTTGAAGGACCATCTGAGAAAAAATTAAAAGAGGTAGCAAAATTACTGGAGCTAGATTGGAAAAATGTAGTTATGGAATCCAGCAAATTTATAATAGAAAAACGCTATAAAATCCCTGTTCCAAAATTAAAAATTTATACTTTCGATAAAATCGAATAATTCTGCTATCTGCTATCTGCTATCTGCTATCTGCTATCTTGATTATATCCGGATTCCCTCTGCCCTTGTGATCAGTGTCCATTCCATAACCTTCTACCCAAACATTTTCTATCTCAAAGCCTAAATAATCTATTTTTATATCTGCTTCCCTTCTTGAAGGCTTAGAAAGTAAGCTTAGGATTTTTAATGATTTAGGATTCCTTAAGTTTAAGGTTTTAATTATAAAATCCAGGCTAAAGCCGGAATCAATAATGTCTTCCACTATTAAAACATCTCTGCCCGCAATATTAATATTTAAGTCTTTAGTTATCTCAGGCCTTTTAGAACTCTCTCTACCTGATCCATAACTTGTAACTCCAAAAAAAGCCACTTCAAAGTTTTTAAGCCCTAAATTAAAAAGCTCCCTAGTTAAATCAGCCATTAAAACGTATGCCCCATCAAGTATGCCTATTAAAACCAAATTTCCCTCTGGGTAATCTCTAAAAACATTGCTGGCTAACTCTTTTACTTTTTTTTCTATTTTTTCTTTGCTTATTAAGATTTTTCCATTTTCCATAAAATTTTTTAGCTATTTATATAATTTTATTAATTTTGCAATATACTTTGCCATTAAATCTACCTCTATATTTACTTTATCAGAAACTTTTAATTTACTTAAATTTGTGTGTTTAAGTGTATAAGGAATTAATGAAACACTAAAAAAATCTTTTTCTACTTCAACAATAGTTAAACTTACTCCATTTACTGCAATTGAGCCTTTATAAATAATATATTTGGTAAATCTATTATCAATTCTAAATTTTATTGTCTTTGTATCCCCTTCATCTTTAATATTTATAACTTGTGCTCTAGTATCAACATGCCCAGAGACCATATGCCCGCCTAAAACATCATTTAAAGTTAAAGATTTTTCCAGATTAAAAAGATGGTCTTTATCCAAATTCCCCAATGTAGTTTTAGATAAAGTTTCTCTCATATAAAAAACATTAAAAGAAGCCTTAGCTAAGCCTTGAACTGTTGAGCAAATTCCATCAATATTTATAGAGTCCCCTATTTTTAGCTTCCACCCCTTAGGAATTGGTAATTCCACTACCATATTTCTCTGCCTGCCGGCAGGCAGGCCATTTTCTTTTCTTATTTTTTTAGCTTTTTCTAAACCTGCAACTATTCCTGAAAACATTCTCCTCCTTTTTTTATCACTCATCCTAGTTGTCATTCCTGCGAAAGCAGGAATCCAGTGTCATCCTGAATTTATTTCAGGATCTATGTAGATCCCGGATCAAGCTCGCCTCGCTGAAGCTCCGGCGAAGCGGGTCCGGGATGACAAAGTATCAAAATATTTTCTTGCTATTTTTTCATCTTCTTTCATTTTCTCTATTAATTTTTCTACTGAATCAAACTTAGTATTTCCCCTGATTTTTTTTAAAATCTCCACTTCAATTTCTTTGCCATATAAATCTAACTTAAAATCCAGAATATAGCTTTCTGCTTGAAAAATCTTCTCATTAAAAGTAACTGCTCGTCCTATAAAAGTTATTGCAGGGTAATCTTGACCCACAACAGTCACCATTGAAATGTAGATTCCCTGATCTATTTTCTCCTCTATTAAAATATTTGCTGTAGGAAAGCCTAAATTTTTACCTCTTTTTTTACCCTCAATTACTATTCCTTTAAATTTAGCTCTCATAAGTTTAGATATATTATCAAAAATTAAGTGCTAAAATGAAACCATGGAAAACGCTCGCCTTGCGAAGCAGGCAACCTTAGCAGGAGGGTGTTTTTGGTGCAGCGAGGCTATTTTTAAAAGATTAAAAGGAGTTAATGAAGTTACCTCAGGCTACTCTGGAGGGGATATGAATAACCCTTCTTATGAGGATGTTGGATCAGGATCAACTAACCACGTCGAGGCTGTTCAAATAGAATTTGATCCTAAGATAATTTCTTTTGAAAAACTTCTGGAAATATTTTTTGCTCTGCATGACCCAACCACTCTAAATAGGCAAGGAGCAGATATAGGGACCCAGTATAGATCAGCTATTTTTTATCATAATAAGGATCAAAAACAAACGGCAGAAAGCGTAAAGGACAAAATAGAAAAGTCTGGTGAATATAATAACAAAATAGTTACAGAAATTGTGCCTTTTAAAAAGTTTTATAAAGCAGAGAATTATCATCAAAACTTTTATGAAAATAATCAAGGTTCTATGTACTGCTCCCTAGTTATTGACCCTAAAATCCAAAAGCTTTTAGATAAATTTAATTCAGAAGTAAAAGAAGAATATCAAAAATTAATTTGAGTTTTGATGCAGAATTGAAGAAGCTAGAGTCTGATAAGGAATACCTAATCTTGCAGCTTTGACTTTTAATTTTTGTAAATCTCTTTCAGAAAGTCTCAAATTAATATTTCTGGTTTTATTTAAGGTATTTCTGGCAGCCTCTTCTAATATCTTTTTTTCTTTAGCAAAGTTTTTGACCCTAACTAACTTACCTTCTTCAAATGCCTTTAAAATCTCTTCTTCTTCAGGATCTAATTGATATAATTTCATAATTATTTTCTCCTTAAATATTTTTTAGTCGCCTTTCTGCTAGGGATAATTGTTTTTAAAAAAACTTTCTCTTCATCTCTAACATAAGGAACTAAGTATGCATAATTATCTACCTCAACAACCATTATTTTCTGGCCGGGATAGCGTTT
Organism: uncultured Gammaproteobacteria bacterium; assembly: GCA_964459095.1. Taxonomy (GTDB): domain Bacteria; phylum Patescibacteriota; class Microgenomatia; order Daviesbacterales; family UBA10151; genus CAYWKL01. Next base: position 7,910 of record CAYWKL010000012.1, on the reverse strand, counting down.
TTGATTAGGATGATCGTATGCATCCAACACACCTACCGTTTCTACAACCACCTTTATCTCCTCAAATGAAATACCTCTTATCTCGATTAAGACTTTGTTCTTTCCTTCATCCCAATCGAAGTATTTCACTTAATTAATTTATGACAAAACATACTATTTGTCAATACCCTTTGTAGCCTCAGGCTTTAGGAAATTTATTTAGATTTTTTCTCTTTTTATACATTTTCAAATCTAATTTAGTCACAATAGATAATGGTTTGGGTAGTTTATTTAAAGAAAACCAGCCTATCCCATCACATTTTTCAGGTTCCATTATTTTAGGCTTTCCTGATTTAATTTTAGCTATAAAACAAGTAGGAACCCAATGTTGTTTTTCTTTAGGAATGAAGTGATCTACAGCTGGCATCTGTTCTAAAATTTCGATTTTTATTCCATACTCCTCAAACATTTCTCTTTTAATTGCAGTAACTAACTTTTCTCCAAAACCAACACTGCCTCCTGGAGCTTCCCAACATCCTCTTTCATTTTTAGTTTTTTGAGATCTTTTAGATAAAAAGATTTCACCTTTATCATTAAAAATCATTGCTCCAACCGATACTCCAATATAATCAACTCCCTTTTTCATAATCTTTAGTATATGATCAAAAATCTACTTTTCAAGTCACAAAGAATATTCTTGACACTCTGTACAGAATTCTGTAATATGAGGTTATGATAAAAACTCTACCTATAACAGAAGCCAGGGAAAAACTTACTACTCTAGTTAAAAAGGCTCACAAGCAACTGGATGAGTACATCATCACAGTAAACGGAAAGCCTGCTGCAGTTTTACTCTCTGCTGATGAATATGAATCGTGGAAAGAAACAAATGAGATTTTAGCTGATCCAGGACTCGTGAAAGCAATTCGTCAAGGAGAAAAAGAGATCGCAGAAGGGAAAGGAATTTCCTGGGAACAGGCAAAAAAAGATCTTGGCTGGGATTAAATGTATCAGATTATAATAGCTCCACAAGCTCAAAAAGAGCTTAAAGTTATAAAAAAATCTTATGGTCAATCAATCTCTTTAGCACTTCAGGAAATAAGAGAAGATCCAGGTATAGGCAAACCATTAATTAAAGAATTTAGCGGCAAATTTTCTTTTAAAGTAGGTCCTTACAGGATAATTTATACAATTAATAAAAAAGACAAAATAATTAGGATTCTATCTGCAGGCCATAGAGCTACTGTATATAAATAAGGCGTGTCTAATGAAAAAAGAGAGCATATTCCTTACCTTGAGGATTTCTAATTTGTCTTAATAATTCCATATAACCAATATCTCCTCCCCATTGAGTTAAGATTGCATATAAGTTAAGCTCTTGAGGTTGATCAGGATCGTAATAACTAACTTGCCAATCCCTTCCCATAATCTTATCAGGAGTATCCATCCTAGCCATACCATTAGGTAGTAGTAATCTTGGTACAAAACCTAATCCCTCTAGTACATCCAAAACTCCTCTTCCCATCTGATTTCTTGTTGCCATTAATAGTCTTTCAGGTCTTCCTGATAAAACTATTTCTATTTGTCTACCTTCAACCAATATTCTACTAGCTTCAGACATAAGTAAAGAATTATAGCAAATAATATTGAAAAATCAAGACTAAACATTAAAAGAAGGATGTTAGCTTGAAAATGCCTCTATCTTTGATATAATATTGCTTCTTCTTAAATCAGATGCAGCGTAGACCAGAGCAAGAACTAATGACAGATCCTGCACAAGCTTTAGCTTATGCAAGCTCTGATTTTACTGAACCACATAATGCCTTTGTTAGGCGATTTAGAGAAAGATTCCCTGATTTTTATAAAGGCAATGTAGCAGACTTAGGATGCGGTACCGCAGATGTGACTATCCGAATGGCAAGAGCTTACCCTCAAGCATATTTTGTTGGCATGGATGGAGCAGATGCAATGCTTGAATTAGGTCAAAATGCAGTTTGGGAAGCGGGATTGGCTCTTAATATTCTCCTAAGAAATGCATTCTTGCCAAACCATGGGTTTAATCATCATTTTTTTGATGCTGTAATTAGCAATAGTACATTACATCAAATGCATGAGCCTCAAGGTTTATGGCAAACAGTAAGAGAACTTGCAAAACCCAATTCTCCTATTTTTGTAATGGATCTTACTCGCCCTCCAACTGAAGAAGATGCTCAGGCCCTTGTAGAGGCACATGCTCAAGGCGCTCCAGAAGCAATGAGAGAAGATTTTTTTAATTCTCTTTTGGCTGCTTTTAGACCCGAGGAAGTAGTAGGACAATTAGAATTAGCTGGACTTTCAAGATTACGTGTTGAGGTTGTCAGTAATAGGCATATGGTAATTTATGGGCGAGGCTAGCTTGCTCTTCATTTCAATAGTTTGTATAATTTATATGTATGATTACTGCGAATATTTTAACTAATTTAATAAATATTACTATTTCTTTAGTTGAGGCTGCTTTAGGTTTAAGATTCATCTTGCGACTTTTTGGAGCAAACCCAAATACCCCTTTTGTTCAATGGGTTTATGATACAAGTGCACCTTTACTTGACCCTTTCAGAGGAATCTTTCCTACAAGAACTTTACAAGGTGGTTTTGTGTTTGATTTCTCAACTCTTTTTGCAATGATTATTTATGCCCTTCTAGGGTATTTTTTAATTGAACTTATAGCGCTTCCTACAAGAGAATTATCAAGAAAAAAGGGGACCTAATTCTTCCAAAAACTTTAGTAGAAACCGCCTGGTTTGGAGAGAATAAAGAAATAAACTAATCCATAAATAAGACCACCAATAACTAAATATAATAAAATCCACTGCCAAAGAGGTCTTTTACCATACCCACTTGCTTTCTCCTCTTTAGTTGCCTCATTACTATTTTCTTCCATACCTAAATATTCTACCTAAACTTAACAGATGTCAAATCATTCAACAGGAGATAAGATTAAAATCCAAAACTCGTTTATGAGCAATGTATTAACTCATATGAAGGTGGGTCTTTAATAATGAAATACCTCATTCTCAGTGTAAATCCTTCAAATAAATATGGTGGAAAGCCAGTCAGGATATGGGATTTCTCAAGCAGTATTTGCTTTTTACATAAAAGCTTTTTGTTTCCATAGTAGGGATAAAGCAAATCAGCATTAACTATATAATATTTACCTTTTGCTAAATTCATTTGATTTTGTTTTTTATCAACTTCAGATGATTTATTGGAAAAAACATAAGCCAAATTACTGGTTGAATTTAACATTGATTTAGCTTGTTTGTCAAAATCTTTTGGATATATAGAATTTTTAAAAGCAATATATCTTGGCCAGAAATTAATAATTATTAGCAAAATGAGTAAACAAAAAAAGAAATTTCCAACCCAGGGCTTAAATCTATTAAAAAGGTTATTCAAAATAGTTGCAGCGCTAACAAGAAGGAGTAAATAAAATGGTCTTATTGTTCTTCCATAAAGAACTGTTTGATGAGTAATATCAGAGGCTATTTCTAAAATTAGGAAAATAGATAATAAATAAAGTCCAAAGAATAAAGCTAAATTTTTATTCTTAAGAAAAATTATAAATAAGCTTGATATGCTTAAAATTAATCCTAGAAGACCATCATTTACGATAATATATTCTTTAATAAAAGTAGAAGCTCTGATAAAATCTCCTTGAATCACTGTCCCGGATAGTGCTTTTGCAATTTCAAAATAAGAGGTTTGACTGAGTAATCTGGAGATTATTTCTGCTAAAGCTACAGGTAAGCCTAAACCAAACAAAAACTTAAGTACTGGACTTAAGTTTAAATGTTTTTTAAAACTAAGTATTAAGATTAAGGGAGGCAAAGGAAGAAAGTAATATAAATATCCAGGATAAGATAAATAACCTAAGGAAAGCATTAATCCTGCTAAAAACAAAAGTTTAAAACGCAAAAAGGCATACCCCCCAACAAGTAAAAATAAAAGTCCAAGATCATAGGGGAGCATGTGTCTTATATATGCACTATAAGTAGATGAACAAAGAATAAAAAAGAAAGCTAAAACTGCCGCCTTTAAACCGGCTATTTTTTTAACAATTAGATATGCAAATAAAACTATTAGTGTGTTGATTAAAATATTTAAATACGCTCCATATGGAATTTTTGGATTTTTGCTCTGAAAAAAAGCAGGAAGAGTATAGATTAATCCGAACATAGGTCTTGCCTGGATGTTAAAAGTTGATTTTAATGGGCTAAATGAATCCTCCTCAAGTTTACCTTTCCCCCATGATAAAACTAAATCATCGAATCTAGCCTCGTCTGAAAAAAAATATAGAGCATTAGGGTTATAAAGGGATAATCTTGTAACCAAAGATAAAACCAAAATAGCAAAAATAATTAGTGTTGGAAAAACTTTTAATCTCCCCATAATTTTTCTTCGAGGGCTATGCTATCATTTAGCCTAATTTCAAACAACGATGAAGAGAATTTTAAGCGTGGTAATGCCTGTTTACAACGAGGAGGCAAATTTAGAAAAAATCTTAAAAAAAGTATTAAGAGAGTCCCTGGTAAAAGAAATAATTGTTGTTGATGACTCCTCAAAAGATCTTTCATATAAAATAGCGAGAAACTTCGCAAAAAAGTATAAGCAAAGCTTTTCTACGAATAAGCAAAGCTTTTCTACGAATAAAAAAATTTTTGCTTATAAAAATAGGATAAATCTAGGAAAAGGAGCTTGTATTATTAAAGGAATAAAAAGAGCAACCTCCAAATTTACTTTAATCCAGGATTCTGATTTAGAATATGATCCAAAAGATTATTTAAAACTTATCAATCCTCTTTTAAGGAAAAATGCTGATTTTGTTTTAGGAAATAGATGGGGTGCAAAAAAAAGGGGGTATTTACTTGCTCAGATAGGAAATAGGTTACTTAGCAAAACTGCCAGTTTTCTTTTTTCCATAGCAATTGAAGATGCTTACTCTGGTTTTAAAGCAGGAGAAACTTCCCTTTGGAAAAAGCTAGATTTAAAATCGAATGGCTTTGAAATTGAAGCTGAAATAGTAGGAAAAGTTTGTTTACTTAAGAAAAAAATTCTGGAAGTTCCAATCAGTTACTACCCTAGAAAATACTCAGAAGGTAAAAAAATAAAACTCAAGGATTTTTTTAAAGGAGTTTATAAACTAGCCCAAATTCATCTAAGACAGTTCATACCCTCCAGCAGGAGCTTCAGTTAATTCCACAATAGCATAATAAACCTCATTTGTATCAATTGAGGGCCCATCATCAAACTTATATTCTTTATGGTCTTCATTCCACTCTATTAAGTGTTTTTTAATTCCAAAATATAAAATTTTCGCAGCCTGCTCTTTTGAGTCATGATAAACATAAAATATTTTTGAGCAATACGAGCAAGGATGTGTGTAATACATAATCTACTGCCCAAACTGGATAAATCGATTAAGTTTGGATCCTAAATTCCAATGGGTAGCTAGATAGCTTCCTGGCTCTGGTTTAGGATTAAAGTAGTCATCATTGTTGCAATCAAACCTAAATGGCATAAAACCTGGGCACTCCGTTCCAAATACCTCCCCTTCTCCATCAGACTTACACATAATATCTGTCCCACCTTTGCCTATTGTCTGTGAATCCGTGCAGTGTTTTTGTCCATCTGCTACTTCCTTGATAGTGGCATGGGGTGCAGAAGGTTGAACTGCTCCCATAGTATGGGCATATTCATGAAGTATCAAAAGTGGCCCCATCATGTCATAAGTTATGGGAAAACCTCCACCAACAAGTTTTTGAACATCTGTGTCGCTCGCTTGATAGAGAAAAACATAATCAGGCCCGCTGTTATAGGCATTGTCAAGAGTAAGCCGATCATCTGGTCCTTTCAAACTTTGCTGGGCAATACAACCCTCTAAACTTCCTGCTACAGAACACCCCGCACCTTTACCATCATAGGAAACAATATACTTTGTATTTTTCTTATTAAAACCTAATTCTTTGAGGTTACTAATCAAGGCCTCACGAGTTCCACTTGATGCATTTAAATAATAGCTGCTAGTGTTTGGTAAAACAGCTTCCACCACTGAGATCTCATCTTTTTCGCACAAGACTTTAAGATGTGCAGTCATATTAAATTTTTTAGCTTCTTCATTTACTATCCCATCTGCACCTTTCAACTAGTCCGTAAGCTTTGGTGCCACCTCTTTAAATCTGCTCTCAACATCTTTTGGTTTAGCATAGATAAGCTTTGCATAATAATCACTAGCGCAAACAGGTTCACCTGAGGGAAGTAAAGAGAAGTTGTCGCTAGTTGGAAATTTTGGCATATTTTGAGAGAACTCACTAGAGTGTTTAGCAAATTCTTCTTTTGTTTTTTGGATAGTGATTTTCCCAGCAATCAAGAGGAAAATAATCACATTGATAGCAACAGTGATAATAATGACTCTCTTAATAAGTTTTTTCTTCACTAAAATTACTATATTACTTTAGATCTTCCGGGGCAATATAGTCTAAGTTCCACCCTTGGGGTGGAATAGGTTGACACCTGCGGATTTTTTAATGCTCTTGAGGCTAAGAAACTAGGTAAAAAATTGACAAATTTTACTACTTCGACAAGCTTAGGACAATAGCACCTTTGAGAAATATTAGCTAGCTTTGAAGTTTTAATTTTAAGTCTCCAAGTAACTGTTCATTAGAGGAATAAAGTATGGTTTGGAATCCTGCTTCAGATGCTGCCTGGATGTTTGCTTCTCCATCATCCACAAATAAAATTTGTGAAGGATTTACGTTAAGTTTTTCTGCAATAACAAGATAGCTCTTGGGATCTTTCTTACTTATCCCTAAATCATTTGCTGCGAAAATATTTTTAAATAGAGGTTTGAGAATAGTTTGGGCAATCGGATCATTCTGTATAATATCAGTTGTATAAATTGATAAGGTAAATTCATTTTTTAGAGATTTTAAAAAATTTAAGAGTTCTTCATTAAATTTAAAATGATCTAATAAAGAAACCTCTTCGCGATTAATTTTTCTGTATAAATCATTTAACAAGCCTTGGTAATTTTCATCTGCGGGGAAAAGAATTACTCTTGAAAAATCAAACAAAAGATTTGTAACCATAATGAGCAAAGTTTACACTGAGCATGGTCGAAGTGCAAACTTTACAGCTTCTATAGAATAGTTCACCTTTGAACCAAGTTCACACCTCTCCTTTTTGAAGAATACTATCTACATTTTAAACCTGGAAGATTTAGATGAGGTTGCCGTTTGTATCATTAAAAAAACTTATTTTGAAACTCTGTGAGCAACAGAAGGTAGTGCTTGTTCTGAAATTTCATCTCTGATTTTTTTTGGTAAACTTCTAGTTGTATCTTTCAAAAATTTAGCAGCATTTAAAATTTCTATTAAAACAGGTTCTTTATTTTCACTATAATGCACTATTACATCCCCATCTTGTTTTGCATATTTATAAGGGGTGTTAGATATCCTGAGACTCAAAAGATCAGCGTCTTCGTAGTATTTTGTTTTCATAACTTTAGCTTAAACATTCTCTCATACCTTCCTTTCTTTGCAGGATAGAAGGTTATTATCTTAATTATACCATTTTCCATTTTCCATACTATTACTAAAGAAAGTTCACTATTTAACCCACCTATGCTTTTGTGCGGGTTAATACTTTTGTCAACCAAATTAGGTTTTTTTAAAATTTCTAGAATCTTTTCTTTGTAAATGGATAAAAGTTTGGCTTCTTTAGTTTTTATTTTATCTTCGGCATGAGAAGTAAAAACAATTTTCATACTTTCTTTTTTGTATTAAAATCCCTGGAGCTGATTAAAACAACTAATGGTTTTCCAGATCTAGTAATCAAAATTTTCTTTCTGCCAAAATGAACCTCATTTAGAACTTCTGCAAAGTTTTGTCTGGCAT
>CAYWKL010000011.1:0-27933 GCA_964459095.1 uncultured Gammaproteobacteria bacterium | reverse complement strand
CACCTAATCAATTTTTAAAGGAGTTAGTGTCGGATATTTAAGTGTACATACCGTAGTTCAATAAAACTTCACCCACACCAGGTGTGGAATAGCTTGACTCAATTACTCCCACCCTTGGGGTGGGAGTGTATTGACACGTCGGGATTTAGTCCAACCATTTGTTCTTAAATGGTACAAATTTCCCTTCTATTATTGCTTCTCTAATTTTACTCACTAAATTAACCATAAAGTAAACATTGTGGATTGTGGCGAGGGAGGAAGTTTCTGAACTAAAAGATCTTCTGAAATCTTTTAAACTTGCCCTGATCTTGTAGCTTGTCTCACTCTATAAAGTAAGGGTTTCCTAGAACCTCTACCACCACCTGCTGCAATTATTTGTTGACGAATAGTTTTTAACGTAGGAACCTCACCTTGAGATGAACCTGGCGGTAATCCTCTATTCAAAAGCGACGGGTATCTTCTATATTCTTTCATTAAATTTGCAGCTATTTGGCCAAACAACTCTACTTGTTCCATGGTGAGCTCACCTTCAATATAATCTTCTCCCAGTAATAGGCGTCTATTTACCAAATCTTTCAAGGATCTATACATTTTATCTAGATGTGTAGCTAATTCATCGTGTCTAAAATACTCACCAGCTTTAACAAAAGTAGGTATTTCTGCTGCATAAATCAAAGTGGATGAAGCACCATAAACTAATGCTCTTGGGTCAATCGACTCTTCCCATTGGGGTTCAGAAGGAAAAGGATAAGCATATCTACTTCTTTCCAAATTTAATTGCTTTTTCGCAATGTCATACATAAAACCACAAGCATCAGAAAAATACATATTAAGCTGGCTTGGGTCTAGTAAACCTTTCTCAATTAATGCCTTAACAGTTTGTTCACCAATAATAGAAATAAACCCTATTCTCAATGCATTTAAATCCAGTTTTAATCCTTCTGCGTTAGCTACCTCTTCAAGACCAGAAACTGATCTAGAATCAGGTAAAATTGCTGGATCACCTTGAACCGATTTAAAAGCTATATACGAATTAACTTCTACGTCTATTCCAGTACTTCGTTCAATATTAGAAAAATCTGGTTCGCTTATTATTCCTCTATCGTCATTAATAGTTCTTTGTGCCAAAGCAGAGATCTTGTGTTGTCTAAAAATTACAGGACTTAGACCTCCTAAATCAGCAAGCTTTATTGCAGCTGAATCTATAAAGGATCTCATGGATCCAGTATAAGAATATGGGACTCTCCTTTGTCTCCAGATAGGAGAAGTTGTAAAAAAATCTTCACGAGGCCCGTGGGCTCTCTCATATAGATCTTGCTCACTCGGGAACTTTATAAAATATTCCGGTACAGTGTGTGGATTTAAATCGTCATGTGAAGCGACCTTAAAAACAGTTATATCTTTCCAAGGACTTTGACCAAATATTGCAGCATCAAAAGATTTCTCACCTGACATAGCAGTAAAATATACCCTATAAGTTAATTACATGTCAAATAATTGCTTGCAACTTTTCTAGTTACCCTAACCACCTATTTTTAAGTTTTAAAAATTCTTTATTAATTATTGCCTCTCTAATTTTATTTACCAAATTAACCATAAAGTAAACATTGTGAAATGTAGCCAGACGATGATATAAAAGTTCTTTGGCAAAAAATAAGTGGCGGATATAAGCTCTTGAGAAATTTTGGCAAGTGTGACATAAACATCCAGGATCAATTGGTTTCGCATCCTCCTTAGATTTGGCATTTGAAATTTGAAATTGGAATTTATTTTTTATATTTCCGCCATTTTTTGGAGAAATATATAAAGACCCATTTCTGGCTCTTCTTGTTGGAGAAACGGAGTCAAACATATCTACTCCTCCTTCTATTACATAAAAACAAGTTTCCACTTCCCCAACTCCCATTGCATAACGGGGTTTATCCGCGGGAAGCAAGTCCTTTAGCCACTTCATAATTTCTTTTGTTCCTTTATTATCAAAGCCAATTGTTTCCCCTCCTAAAGCTATCCCATCAAAATCCATTGAAGTTATGTCTTTGGCAGATTTAAGCCTTAAATCTTTATGATTCCCTCCCTGGATTATTCCAAAAAGTAATTGGTTACCCCCTAATCTTTTGTGTTCATCAAGAGATCTTTTTGCCCATCTAGAAGTTTTTTCCATTGCTTTTTCTAAATGTATTTTTCCTAATTTATCAGAGGCTACTTCATCAAAAGCCATGATAATATCACCTCCTAAATCATGTTGAATTTGAATAGATTTCTCAGGAGTAAATTTATGCAATGACCCATCTAAGTGAGATTGAAAAGTTACTCCATCTTCATCAATAACTACCATAGGTTCTATAGAAGTATAATCTATATGGGATGCTCCCATTGGCCGTGCAAATAATTTTTCTTTATTTGCATTGTCATTCTGAACTTGATTCAGAATCTTTTTAGATCCCGAAACGAGTTCGGGATGACGATCATTTTTCCTTGAACCTAAGCTCATAACCTGAAATCCTCCTGAATCAGTTAAAATTGGCTTATCCCAATTTATAAACTTATGTAACCCTCCAAACTTTTTAATTAACTTTTCCCCAGGCCTTAGATATAAATGATAAGTATTTCCTAAAATAATTTGTGTACCCAAATCTACCAAATCATCAGGGGACAGTGCTTTAACAGTTCCCTGTGTTCCCACAGGCATAAAAACAGGAGTTTTAATTTCACCGTGCTTGGTTTTTAATATTCCTGCACGAGCATTTTTATCTTTTGATATAGTTTGAAAAGTAACCATAATGTTACACCTCCGAGGTGTGATAAAAAGTTTTTAGGAAAGTTTTTGAATCCAATTTGCAAAGGCTTCCATGAATTTTTTTAATTTTTCTAAATCTGCCTCATCTGTTAAATGCCCACTCTCATCAAATTTTGTATCTGCACTGCTTAAATAAAACTGTGGCCTGTTCATTACAAACCCATTTAATGTGGGGAAAACTGCTCTTAAGTGAATTTGAGCTCTTACTCCTCCCATGCCTCCATCTGAAGCACTCATCATAGCAATTGGCTTTTCATTAAAAGGTTGCTCAGGCGGACGGGAAATCCAATCAATAGCATTTTTTGTAACTCCTGAAAAAGAATGGTTATATTCAGGTGTAACTATTAAAACCCCATCTGCATTTTTTATTTTTTCTCGCAAGGTTGCTACAGACTCTGGAAAACCTTGATCTTGAATCTCCTTGTTGTATAAAGGAACTCCCTCTAAATCAAAAACTTCTATCTCCATACCATCAGGAGCAAGTTTTATAGCATTACTTAGCAATTTTTTATTTAAGGAATCTTTTTTCAAACTTCCAACAAAAGCTAATATTTTCATAATTAACTCTTTATTTTAACAGAGTGATCTTCCAACCATTTAGAAATTTGTTCAACTGAGAAGTCTTCATTATGAGCTCTCATAGTAAATTTGACAGCCTCTTTTCTTTTAAATTCAACCGACCAACCATTATATGCTAAAAATAATACGGCTGAAAACAAAGAAGTCCTTTTATTGCCATCCAAAAAAGGGTGGTTATTAATTATTGAATGGAACATTGCAGCCGCTTTATCAAAAATTGATTTGTAGGCATCCTGAAAACCAACTGACATTTGAGGTCTACCAATAGCAAGTCTTAGAAGATTTAAATCCTTTACACCATGAAGACCGCCATGTTTTGCAACCATTTCCTCATTAACAGCAATAACCTCAGCCTCAGAGAGATATTTCAGAGTTTTGAAAGGTCCTGCCATACTTGAGAATATTTTTTGGAGATTTTACTGATCAATTTTGCCACTTCCGGATCAATCTCACTGGCAGATTTAGTTTTTTTATCCCGAGTTAAAAGCAGCCCTTGATCTACTTTTTCCCATTCAATCTTAGACCCGTCTCTTATACTTAATTGATGAGCATACGCTTTAGGAACTGTTACTGCCAGAGAATTGCCATTTTTAAATACTTTTCCCATGTATATATTATACCACAAAAAGTACTGACAATGTACTGACTTGTCAATGCTTTATCGTCTTAAATACCTTACCAATTATACCTTTCTTTTCTACCCACCCAAAGTGCCTGCTATCAGTGCTAAATTTTGCATTTTCCCCTAATACAAAATACTTACGATCGTGAATTTTTTGTATTTTTTTTATTAAAAACATTTTTTTGTTTTCAGGATTTTGTAAAACAACAATGTCTCCCACCCCCGGTGTGGATAACTTGTTGACCAAAACCATATCTCCTGGCTTTAGTTTTGGAGCCATACTTTCCTCTTGAATTTGAAATTTTAAAATCGGAGAGAATTTGAAGAAAAAATTTTTCAGAAGTGTCATTCTCGACCTGATCGAGAATCCATGTTATTGTAAGTTAATGGATTCCCGCCTCCGCGGGAATGACAAAGAGCTATTTTAGGCTTCCTTTGTTTTATTAAAAATATCTGCAATTTCATCAACAGATTTTACCAGTTCTTGTGCAAGATTTTCATCTATAGCTTGCTTGTTTTTAGAAACTAATTTTAAAGCTTTCCAAAATTTAGTATGCAAATCTGGGAATTTTTCTAAGTGTTCTTCTTTAAAATAATCTGCCCATAAAACTCCTAGCTCATGTTTACAAATCCTACCATGTTCTTCTTTTACTAGAACCATTCTTATAATGTTATTTCTATCAGAAATTGAAGGGTTCTCTTTATTTAACTCATTAATTTTTTGAACCATTTTTAAAATAGTTCTAGCAGCGGTTTGGGCTGTTTTAGGATCATAAATCCCACAAGGAATATCACAGTGAGCAAAAGCTGTCTGAGTTGGAATGATTTTAAGGAGAAATTTTGTGATTTGCATAGCAATCTAGATTATAAATCTTTTATCATCCTTTACAACTAGTTATCCAAATGTGAATGCAAATGATTTAGTGCCGAGTGTTTCAAATTCTAGTCTTAATGTATGTTCCCCTTTTTCATCTAAATTAATTAAATTATATAAAAAAGGCTTGTCAACTATAACTTCGCCGTTTTTTACATTTTCCCCTCCGTCTTCAGTGCTTACTAATTTCCCATCCAAATAAACCTTAACCTTAGCTTCTTCTCCTTCTGGTGGATGCATAACTAAAAATACTTTACTTGCATAAAACTTAAGCTCTAAAATACTCTCAGAGGCGGAAACAATCCCTTCATCTTCCACTTCCCAACCTCCACCTAAAGAAACAAAGTTGACTGGCAGATTTTGCTCTAATGTGTAATTTTTAACCCCATTATTAAGTGTCTTATTAGGATAATAATTTTGCGCTCTTTCCGACCCTAAATAAATCTCAGGAGTTTGTATCCCTGTTGGAGTTTGGTCTTTTAAGTCTAGAGTTCCTGCTCCCACTTGCTTGTTTGCTTCTTTTAATAATTCCTGAATTGCTTTTTCAGTTCCCTCGTAAGCTCCTTCACCAAAATGGATATACCTAACATTGCCATTTGCATCAATTAAATATTTAGCAGGCCAGTATCTGTTGTTATATGCATCCCAAGTTTTATAATCATTATCCTGGGCAACAGGATAATTAATTTTGTATTGTTTCATTGCATTTAAAACATTTTGGGTGTTTTTCTCAAATTCAAACTCAGGAGTATGTATTCCAATTACTACAAAATTTTGATCCTTGTACTTTTCATACCATCCTGTTATATAGGGCAAAGTTCTAATACAATTAATACAAGTATAAGTCCAAAAATCTACTAAAACTACTTTGCCTTTAAGATCACTTAATTTTAGCGGTTTATCAGTGTTTAGCCATTTGGAAATTCCAACAAACTCAGGTGCCTTCCCATAATTTGGCAAAACAGATTTTGAACTCATATCCAAAGGTTTACCAAGAGTAATTTTATTTTCCATATCAGAGCCTTTTAACCTATTCAGCTCTTTTTGTACTATTGGATTGCTCTCTAGACTTATTAAAGTATTTGAATAAGCAGGAAAAACTTCAAGTAATTTTACTTGAACTGTTTTGTCAAAATTTGTATATATTGCAATAGCAGTCAAAATCATTAAAACTCCAAAGATTTGCTGAATTCTTCCTGTAAATGGGGAAAATATTCGGCTTTTTAAAATTAATCTTCGCCCGCCGTAAGCAAATAAAAATAAAGGAATGCCTAAACCCAAAATATAAAAAAATGTAACTAAAAAAACCTCTAAGTTTACTCTTCCAACTATTGATAGAGTTGCAATGGAAGCCAAAATTGGTCCTGCACAAGGAGCCCAGATAACCCCTAAAGAAAGTCCTGTAATAAACCCTCCAGAAAACCCATGGTTTGTCTCTGGATTAGACATACCTGATCCAAATTTGGAGGTTAATCTGCCCACCATACTCTCTAAAAATCCTGAAAAAGCAGGAATTATCATTGAAAGACCAAGAAGAAAAATTATTATTACTGCAAAAGTCCTAAAAATATTCGGATCAATATTAAAAAGCCTGACTATAAAAGAAGTGGCCAAAAGAAAAAATCCAAAACTTATCATAATCCCTAAAGTGATTCCTAAAGGTTTAAGTCTCCCTCCAGTTGAGGTTGAAGATAAAATAATTGGCAAAATTGGCCAAATGCAGGGCGCAAGGATTGTTACTAAACCTGAAATAAAAGCAAATAAAAAAAGTATCTCCACTCAACTATTCTACTACAGAATTAAAGAAGCATTTTTTGATATTTCTGAGGCAAAAAATTTTTGGATATTGTCTTTATGAATTCATATCCGCCAAACAAACTAGCTGTGTAAAATAAATCCCCAAAAAAAGTATTTCTAAAAAATGGTAGCCCTGCAATATAACTTTGAAATAATCCTGAAAAATCTTTTGGATATATATTAGTAACAACCCATACCCCAAAATTAGTGATTAGATAAAAAAGTAAAGAGGCACTTATTGTTCCTAAAAAAATAGTTAAGACATTTTTATGCTTTTTTATTCCTTCTCCTATTAAAACAACCAGTACAAAACTTCCATAAACAAATATCATCTCTGTTCCATAAAAACCTAAAAACAAATCACTAAATAAAAGTGCAATTAATGGAATAATAAAAGCTAGTTTCTTATCAAGATAAGCACCAGAAAATAGTGAGATTGCTGTAATTGGAGCAAAATTTGCAGGATGGGGGAGGAGGCGGGAAATCACGGCTAATACTATTAACATAACTGGAATTATTTTAGTTCCCATTTAATTTTTTCTTCCTCCAGGCAAATATAAGAATCTGCAGAAACTGTTGCATCTTTTCCATTTATAAAATAAAGCCAATATTTCCCGCTTCCCTGTTTTATTCCATTTATTCCAGTCACCATTCTCCCAAAAGAACTCCCTTTAAATTCCACATCAGAAGCTTTTTCCTCTAATACCTCAAATGCTGTTTTTCCTGACTGGCAATCATATTCCAAAGATAAAGATTTTTGTTTAGTTTGAATTCCACCTTCCTTATTAGATGTTTTAAAAAAATTACCTTGAAAATTTAAAAATAAAAGTAAGACTGCAAAAAAAACTAAAACAACAAGCAACAAAGGGGCTTTCTTCATAAAGCGTGTTTTGACAATATACCCAAACTAAAAAATTATTTCAACTTTAAAACAAAACCACCTCTTCCCAAGGAAACTGCTCTCTTCCAAAGTGGCCATAAGTTGAGGTAGGAAGATAAATTGGCCTTTGAAGTTTTAGTCTTTCTAAAATTCCTGAAACTGAAGTATCAATCAATTTCCTAACAAAACTTTTTATAATTTTGTCTGATTTTTTCCCAGTTCCAAATGTATCTACTTCTTCCATTAAAGGCTTTTTTGCTCCAATAAAATACGCAAAACCCACTTCAACTTTTTCAGCTAATTTATTTGCAACAATATTTTTAGCAATAAATCTAGCAGCATATGCTCCTGATCTATCTACTTTTGTTGGATCCTTTCCTGAAAAAGCTCCTCCTCCAACACGAGCAAACCCGCCGTATGTATCTACGACTATTTTTCGACCAGTTAAGCCTGAATCAGATGCAGGACCACCTTTGTGCCAAATACCTGTTCCATTAAAAATAAAATCTTTTTTTGAAACTTTAAATCCAAACTCCCTTAAAACTTTTTCCACTACCTCTTTAAAAATTCCTTCTTTAGCTTCTTCTCTTTTTGTTTTCTCGTTATGAGGAGCTGCCATTACAACCTTTAAAACTCTAGCGGGTTTTCCATTTTTATATTCTAAAGTAGTCTGTGATTTTCCATCTGGACGCAAAAAGGTTAAAATATTTTTTCCCCTAACTTCATCTAGTCTTTTTACCAAACCATGAGCTAAAATAATCGGAGCTGGCATTAAGGATTTTGTATCTTTGCATGCAAATCCAAACATCATCCCCTGATCCCCTGCTCCCAACTTATCAACACCTGCTGCTATTTCTCTTGATTGCTCATGGATTTTAACTTCAATAGGAGATTTATCTGAAAAATTAAATAAAGGGTCAGTGTAACCTAGACTTTTAATTCGCTCTCTAGCAATTTTTTTAAAATCAATTTTTGCATTAGTTGTGACCTCGCCTACTAAAATTAGTTTATTCCAAGCTGCAACTGTCTCAACAGCAACACGGCCTTTTGGATCTTGCTCCAAAACCGCATCTAAAATAGCATCTGAAATTGAGTCGCAAATTTTATCAGGA
Source organism: uncultured Gammaproteobacteria bacterium (assembly GCA_964459095.1). Classification (GTDB taxonomy): domain Bacteria; phylum Patescibacteriota; class Microgenomatia; order Daviesbacterales; family UBA10151; genus CAYWKL01. Next base: position 19,272 of record CAYWKL010000011.1, on the reverse strand, counting down.
TGTCCGCTTGCTACTGATTCTGATGTAAAAATGAAGTTTCCCATTTTTCTCCGACGTTCGTCGGAACATATCATATTTGGCACCCGCAATGGCTCAATAAGGGTTGCCGGTCCGAAGAACATCGGACTCTCTTGATACTTATAATGATTTAATCACACTTTCACTTTTTTTGCAAAGTTAACTTCAGGTTCTTTAACTCCTCAATATAAATATCTCTGTTGACAGATTTGCAAGCGTGACAAAAATTTCTTTCGCAAAATAAAAATTCTTTTGTTTTCATTATTTCGTTTATTTTTTTCTTAAAGATTACTTCGAATTCAAAAACATCAGATAGGTAAAAATCCTTTTTTAAGCTCTCATCTTTTGCGTCTTTCCAAAACCTTATGCAAAACCTTGCTTTTTCAAAGCCTAATTTGGTAAGTTTTTTTACACAAAGAAGCATATACAAGTTACTACTCAATTCAAAATCTAAATTTTCTTTTTTTTCCTCAGTAGGATCCATCAATTTATAGTCACAAACCTCAGGGACTCCATCATTACCCATTTCAATAGTATCTGGTCCTCCCCAAAGTTTAAAAACTCGCCCTGAGCCAGTCGAAGGGTCATCTTTTATTATCCATTCACAAAATCCTACTTCACCCAAAGATGATTTTATTTTTCCATCCAGTTGGTCATAATAACCCTTAAAAACTTTAACCGCTTCCTCGAAAAGATCCTCATTTAAAAAATTTTTTGAAGTTGAATAAAATGATGATTCTTTTTGCCTTGATAATTTATCTAAAATTTTATTCATAGCTGCCTTTACAATAAAGGGTATATTTTCTTTTTCCCTTATTTTTACTTTTAAATAAAGCTTTATTGACTCATCAAGTAAGGTTCCAAGTGCCAAATTAAAACTTCCCACAGCAATCTCATATTTTTTACCCAATCCTAGGTGGTGTGAGACAAAAAATCTAAACAAACAATTATCAAAATCTTTAAAATCAGTTAGGGAAAAAGAACTACTCCTTTGTATCCCATCAGAAAAACCCATATTTACTTTTAGAGTATAATTTATCTTGTGCAAAAAGTCCTGCCCAGAATAGTCATCATTCTTTTACTATTAACTATTCACTACCAGCCATCAGCTATTTATGCAAGGACTACCCCTGAAGATATTATTAATGAACAGAAAGCAGCTTATGAACAAACATTAAAAAATTATTCTCCAGCAAACAGACAAAAAGCTGAAAGTTTTTCTAAAAAAATTGCTGATTTTAATGAAGAAAAAACTTATGAGCTTGAGCTTATTGCAGAAAGGCAGGGGGAGATTTTGGATGAGTATGTTAGACGCAATAATATTTCAGAAAATGGAGGAGCTGATGGAATAAATAGGTCAAATGACCCAGTTTCTGTTGCAAGAATTGAAATCACAAGGGCTCATGAAGCTATAGCTTATCAGGCTGCAAAAATTTATATTCCTAATTTAACCGGACAAATAAACATAAAATCAGATTCTTTAAATTTAATAAGCAGAATGCAAAGTGATTTCCAAATTCCAATAAATAAGTTGAATTATTCGCATACTTTACTTGAAGATTTAATTAATCAATGAACTTAAAAACTTTAATTTTAGTAATAATATTGTCAGTTCTTATAGGGATAATGATATTTTTTTTCATTAGTTTGCACTCCAGCAACGGTTCAATTCTTAGCACAGCTCTCCCTTCAAAAAGACTCACCCCAACCCCAGAGCCAACTCTCCCACCTCTTACACCCAATTCAAATTTATCTGAAGAACTAAATAAAATCTCCGTTCCAAATTTTGAAGAGGATTTCAAGAACTTAAAAGAAGAGGTTAATAATTTTTAAAAAAATCTTATGATATAATTATTACCTATGAATGGACAGTTTACAGCTAGAATAAATGAATTAGAAAAAGAGATCAAAGTATTGAAATCCTTAGTTAAAAAAGGGAGTAAAAAGCCTAAAAATAAGAGTTTACTTGCTGGAATATGGACAGGCTTAAAGGTTACTGATAAAGAGTTAGAAGAGACAAAAAAAGCTCCATTTAATTTTGATTTAGAAAAGTATTTGAAATAACACTTAATGAGAGTTGTTATTGATACACATGCTCTATTCTGGGTTTTGACACAAGACTTAACAAAACTGACAAATAAGGCTTTGAGTGTTCTTGAACAAGCCGATAAAATTATACTGCCCACAATTGTTCTCTTGGAACTTCTTGGTCTTTTGCAAAAGAAAAAAGCTTTAAAATTTTTTGATATTTTGCTTAAACAAATCCCTACTAGCAAATATCTGATTGTTCCTCTTGATATGGTTGTTATTAAAGAAATTAGAAAGATTAAAGCTAACCTTGAACTTCATGACAAAGTCATTATCGCTACAGCTAAATATTTAGAATTGTCCATTATTACTAAAGATGAAGAAATAACTAAAAAATACAAAAATGTAATTTGGTAATTACTCAACCAGCTTTTTCAGATGAATTTGAGAATTTAAAAAAAGAAATAAATAATTTTTAAGCAGTTTGTAAGTTTTGATAAATTCTTGCTAACTCTTCTCTTCTTTTAATCCCTATATTTCTAACACCTTTAAATCCTCGAGCTGCTAATTCATCTAATTGCCCCCTTGTAGTTATCCCCGAACGTCTTAAAGGACCTTTAATCTGAGCTTCTAGAGGAAGATTATTTATATCAAACACTGCAGGAACTTCTATAATTCTATCTGGATTATTTGCTAAATCTACAACATTCTCTATTCTTGACATTAATAGTGCTCTTTGATTTTCAGTTAGATTAGGATTTGATAAAGCTACTCTTAGTCTACTCAATATATCAAAGACAGGTTCTCTTAAATTTGTTGTGGCTGTCCTTCTCAAAACTTCGTCAATTGAGTCTGCTCCAAATATTGCAATGTAATCATCAGCAATTCTGTACAAGCCTGCTTTTTTCTCAGCATCTCTAATTGATTCCAGAAATTTTCTTTCCCTAAGTTGATGTAAAGAAATACCATATGCTTCTAATACTCCACAAGCAATCCCCTCTCCCTCAAGAATCATTCCTTCTAGGATATGGGACGTATCAAATATTAACTTCTGTTTTCCTGCATGGTATGTTCCTAACTCTAGGACTCTTTTTGCTCTTGATGTAAAACCTAATTCTCCACTATATGATCTGTCTCCCCTTCCAACTATGAACTCAACAGCGCTTCGTACTTTTGCAAGACGAACATCAAAAGCAGTATTTAAAAGATCTCTTAACCAGGGAGTTCTATCAGTCAATAATCCTAGTAATAAATGTTCAGTTCCTAGATAATAATGATTGAATCTTTGAGCCTCATCATTGGCACCAGCTAAAACCTCCTGAACTCCTTGAGTATATGGATAAGGAGCCTCTCCCCTTCTTGAAAGATTTAACATATTTTGAATTATAGGTCAATTTATTCAGTTGTCAAGATTATGGATAAGTTGCTACATTGTCATTATGCTCTTCTAAAGTTCTAGCATAGTGAGAATTTCCCTCTGAATCATGATAGTAGTAAAGATAAGGAGTATTTGGATTTGCATTAGCAACAGCTCTCAAGGAAGAAAGACCTGGATTGCTGATTGGGCCAGGAGGTAAACCTTTATATTTATAAGTATTATATTGAGAATCTATTAATTTATCCTGACTTGTTAAATGCCTTTTCCACCAGGATTTTTCAGCTGGCTGATATCCTAGGGCATACTGCAGCGTTGCATCAGCATTAAGCCCGTAATCTAAATTTAGCCTTTTAAGCAAAATCCCTGCTATTTCAGTTCTAACTTTATCAGATCTTCCTTCCCTCTCTACAATGGAAGCCAAAATTACAGCATCCTTCAAACTTAACCCCTGCTGGGCAAATTTTGCTCTTAAATCATCAGTAATTTTGCTATTAAAATTCTCTTCCATTCTAGACACTATATCTTGCGGGCTTGACTTCGGATTAAAAAGATAGGTATCAGGGAAAAGATATCCTTCTTTATTTTTTGCAGCTTCTATAAACTCATCACTCTTAACTCCTAACTCTTTACTTAATTTCTCTGCCATTTCCTCAACTCTTAATCCTTCTATTAAAGTTACCCATTTATCAACTGATCCTTTAGATAGGGTTTCTATAATCTTGTTTGTATTCATACTTGGAGATAATTTAAAATCTCCTGCTTCTATTTTTGAGTTTCCTGATAAGTAAAGTTTAAGTTTAAAAATATTTGCAGATTTAATAAATCCTTCTTTTTCTAATTTTTCTGCTATAGAACTTATACCCTCACCTTTAGTGATAACAAAAGCTAAAGGCTCTGCATCTTTTTCATTAACCGGCGAATTTAGGTTATTCCAAATAAATTTGGCACCAAAAAAAAAGGTAAGTAAAATCAAAAAAAGCACTATCCAATTCCTTAACCAGTTACTATTTTTTCTCATCTTTTAATTAAGGGAATCTAAAAAGTTTTGCAATATTATTAAAGCAGCAAAAGCATCCTCTTTCACCCGCTTTTTTTGCCTGATGCCTAGTTCAACCATCATTTCTTTTGCTTTCTGAGTTGATAGAGTCTCATCTGTTTCAATTACTGTTATATCTTTTTGTAGCTGCTTAGAAAATTTTTTTGCAGCTTTTCCAGACTCTTTACCTGCAATTCCTATTACTACCCTATCTATTTTCTCATCCTCAATTATTTTTTTTACTTTTAAAAGGGCATCTTTTAAAGAAGAAATTTCAATTACTTTATAAATGGACGCAATTTGCCCTTCAGATATAGATAGCCCTATTTTTCTCAACCCATAATCAATTCCTAAATACCTCATTTTAATTTCGCCAAAACTATCAATCTTTTTGTTTTGAAACCCGGAGGGACACAAGTCATCAAAGATAAGTACCTTCCTTTTTGATCAGGTGGGTTAACTACTGATATGTCTTTTGGATCAAATGTTTTTAATCCTTCTACAACATATTTATATTGAGTACCTGAAACATCTAGTATTATATTATCTCCCACCTCCAACTCTGGTAATTTTGAAAAAACTGCTTTATAATTTCCCAGTTTATAAAATTGTGTTAAAGATGAGTGTCCTGTTATAAAAACATTCCCTCGCTCACCAGGCAATGCTGATCCTGATAAGTGGGCTAAATTTTCTTCAAAGTTTTTTGAATCAACTTTCACTTTTGCCCAATCAAGACCTATTTTTGGAATAATCAGATTAAACTCACTATATGGAGGAGCCTCTGTTCTTACTCTATTTGAAACTATTGCAGGAAATCCATCAATGTTTTCAACCGAAACTCCTAAAACATTTTCACTCTCCACTTTTGGATCAAGTAACGCTTGTTTGTTTTCCGAAGTTATTTCCCACAACTTAAAAGAAAGTGCTGGCATAACAACTTGAATTAGCAAAAAAATTCCTAAGCTTAAAAAAATTAAAGGAAGACTTTTAATAATCATAGATTTACGTCCGGCGAAGCCGGAGGCAAGGTTCTGGCGATAGCCAGGTCCTTATTTTGCTTTCACATCCACAGAAATGTTACTTTTTAAAAATGGAATTCTATTTAAAAAAAATGGCATACTTGGTGTGATTTTTATTTCAGAACTTATTACATTCTCAATTTGTTTTAAGATTCCTACCGACTGCTCAGGAGTTTTCCCAGCCAAATCATTTTTGATTTTCTTTACATCAAGCTTAGGCATCAGTTTTGCTCTAAATTTTGCTAAAAATATAACTTTCCCATCAGGATCAACTTTTGCAACATCTGCTTGAGTTTCTGCATCTTGGAGATTTAACATATAGCCTTCTGGAACATTAGTTTGAACTAATTTTGAAACCATTGTTTTCAAATCTGCATCTGAGTATGCAGTACCTTTATAAGTTACAGAAAGATTTAAATTAAACTCTGTTGCTTGATCGTTTACTTTCTTTGAATAACTTGCGCTTACATTACTTTCCGCCAATCCCTCTTCTAGGATCTTTAGATCATCAGTAATTTGTTCTGATAATTTTTCTCTTGCCTTTTTCCGCAAATTGCCACTAGCCAGCGCTAAAAGCTTTTTTTGGTCATCAGAGGTCACAATTGTTACATCTTTGCTCGTGCCTCCAGAAAGGGCAGAGTCTACCTTTGCTATCACCTGTGAATCTGAATATCCAGCAACAGAAAGCGATGTCCCAGCAGCTAAATTGCTCTCAGGCCCAATGTTAGAAGCGCTTACCTCTACATTTGCCTTTCCAGGTGTTGTTACAGTTGTAAAATCAGCTCCTATGGTTGATGACTGGGAAGCAATAGACACTGATGAATCAAGCTCAAATTTTAAACTACTGGGTCCAGTTAAAAGGGTTCCCTGAGAAAGATTAACCTTATTTGAAGTTAAATTATAAATATTTACACTACCTTTTGCTGACTCACCAACTTGTTTTTTCCCTGTTGCAACTCCTTTTTCTACTCCTGACAAAGTTACAGAAACACTTTTTCCAGGAATTTTACTATTCTCCTCATCAATGCTAGAGACACTAGGATCAACTACAACCTCTGCTTCTTTTTCTAAAATTCTTGGATCTATAAAGACTGTAACTTTAGCTTTTGGGATAAAAATATAAAAAAGTATCAATGCTAGAATTAAAAGTGTTGGAATAATGAAACCCTTTTTTAAAAACCCAAATTTTCCTTCCGGCGGTTTAATGAAAGGAACTACTGATTTGAATGGGGCAAAGATTGTCTGTTGAATACTACTGACTAAATTTTTCTCACCGTGATAGCTTGGTTGTCTTTCATCCCCATAGCGCTCGCTCGCCTCGCGTCGAAGAGAGCCTCTGTCGGTAGTTTCAGGAGGTAAATTTTCTTCTAAATCAAAGTTGTCACCTGATACTTTTTCCTTTTCTTCAATATCCCCACTAATAAAACCTGCTTTATCAAGGTTAAAATCTTTAGCTTCTTTTTTATCTAATGGTTTACCTTCTTCGGTACTAAAGGTAAGCGCTGATGCAACTGTATCTGTCTGGCTATCTTTCTCAAACTTTTCCAAAGTGTGTTCACTAAATACTGCACCTGGATTTATTTCACAGGCTCCTGCAAAACAAACTGCCGCAATGGCAATCTTTTCCTTTAAAATTTCTATTTTAGGCACATGTAGAAATGGTAGGTTTTGCATCCATGGATATGAGTGCAACTCGTCTTTGACAGCTTCCTCGTTTTTTTCTTTTTTCCCAAAAATTAATATTTTTGAAGGAAGAACTTCTACCTCAGAAAAAGCAAGCAAGGCTTTTTCAATATCCTCAGGAAAGCTGCCGGATCTTTTAGCAGACTTTGTACTTATAATTTTCCCAGCTTTAACAACAGTTACATTTAAAGGATCTGAATTTTCAACTAAAACTGCGGTAATGGGGATTCCTTGAGTTTTTTGAAGAAGGTGAGTTATTGAATGTGAAGTGGAAACATAAGCCAGAGGCGCTACATCTAAATTTTTTGTCAAATCTTTTAAGGCTTCTACATGCTCTTTTTTTAAGGTTTCATCCTGAAGCCAGGAGTCAGGAACTCCAAAAAGTACTTTATTGGGTTCAGGTTCAAAATCAGCTAGGCTTAAATCTAACGCTATATTGGAAGCCTCTATTAAATCATTTTTTATAGGAGCAGATGTAATATTAATTATTTTTAACTTGTCCCCATCTATACCCCAAACAGCACCCTCCACAAAGTCAGAACCAATATTTAATGCAAAGAAGTATTCTTCTGATGCTTGATTTTTCCCAAAGATCAAAGAAAGAGGTAACTTATCAAATAAACTCATAAGAGAATTGGCCTTTTGTAAAAAAGCCTAAGAATAATCTTACCACAAATCTAGAATCTAGTCGCTAGCCACCAGAGGTAAACCTCGCTTTCGCGGCCCTCTAGTCACTTACCACTTACCATTACTTTATCGATATCACACCTCGGAGGTGTGATATTATATATCTGTGCCTTATAGAACTACTCCCTTTGCTAATGATCACTTTTACCATGTCTTCAACCGAGGAGTTGAAAAAAGAATTGTATTTCTAGAAGATAAGGATTATCAACGCTTTCTTAATACATTCTATTATTATCAATTCTCTGGACCAAAACCTCGTTTTTCAACTTATAAACGTTTTAGAGGTGTTGAATTTAATAAAAAGCCTAAAATAGTGGATATCCTTTGTTATTGTTTAATGCCAAATCATTTTCATTTACTTCTCTCTCAATTAAAAGAAGGTGGCATCCAGGAATTCATTAGTAAAATACTAAACAGCTATACTAAATACTTTAATATTAAATATAAAAGAATTGGTTCTTTATTTCAGGGACAATTCAAAGCTGTTTTAATAGAATCAGATGAACAACTTATACATCTTTCCCGTTACATCCATTTAAACCCTTTTGTAGGTAAGGTCACAAAAGGTTGGGAAAATTTTCCCTATTCTTCCTATCGGGAATTTAGCCAACAGACTGAATCACCGCTTTGTAACACCAAATATATTCTCGATTTTTTTGATGATCTTAAAAACTATAGAGATTTTATTAATGATCACAAAGATTATGCAATGAAACTAGACCAATTTAAGCATTTGCTATTAGAAGAATAACGTGTTACACCTCGGAGGTGTAACATTAGAGTTCCAACCAAGTAAAAAGATAAAACGAGCTTTAGGAATTCCTTAGAAAATTTCATTGATGCTTTAACCTTGGTATAATCCATCTATGAAATCTTTTGATGTTAGGAAAAAATATTTAGATTTTTTTGTTAAAAACGGTCATAAAATTGTGCCCTCGAGTTCACTTATTCCTGAAAATGACCCAACTACTCTTTTTGTTTCAGCAGGGATGCAACCGCTCATTCCTTATTTGCTTGGAGAAAAACACCCTATGGGAGTGCGTCTTGTAAACTCCCAAAAGTGTCTAAGGACTGATGATATCGAAGAGGTTGGAGATAAGGTGCATCACACTTTTTTTGAAATGCTTGGTAATTGGTCCTTAAGTGATTACTTTAAAAAAGACGCAATAAAATTAAGTTTTGAATTTTTAACTTCTAAGGAGTGGCTAAATATTCCTTTAAATAGATTAGCCATTTCAGTTTTTGCTGGAGATAGTGATGCTCCGTTTGACGAAGAGTCTTACAAGATTTGGCTCTCTTTGGGAATACCTGAGGAAAGAATTGCTAAACTTCCAAAGGCGAATAACTGGTGGGGTCCTGCTGGAGAAGCTGGTCCTTGCGGTCCTGATACAGAAATGTTTGTTTGGACAGGAAAAGATGAGGCTCCTAAAAAATTTGATCCAGATATAGGTAGCTGGGTTGAGGTTTGGAACGATGTTTTTATGGAGTACAACAAAAATAAAGCGGGTAGGTTTGAAAAGTTAGGGCAAAAAAATGTTGATACTGGAATGGGACTTGAGAGAATGTTGGCTGTATTAAATCAAACTGATGATGATTATAAAACCGATCTATTTCTACCAATTATCGATTATTTGGAAAAAGAGACAGGAAATAAATATTTAAGTGAAGATATTGTAAAAGATTTTAGAATAATTGCAGATCATATAAAAGCTGCTACATTTTTGATTAAAGATGGCGTAATTCCTTCTAATAAACAACAAGGCTATGTTTTAAGGAGACTCCTTCGTAGAGCCGGCGTCAAATTATCAGATTATGATTTAGATTTTGTAAGAACTCTAGCAAATCTTTCTTCAGTTGTAATTGATATATATGAAGGAACTTATTACTTTACTACAGAAGACAAAGATACTATCAAACAAACAACCACAGAGGAGCTAGAGAAATTCGAAAAAACAATTAAAAAGGGCTTAAAAGAGATTGCGAAGATTCCTCAAATCACAGGAAAAATTGCTTTTGATTTATACCAGACATTTGGCTTTCCTTTGGAAATCACAGCAGAGGTAGCAAAGGAAAAAGGCCAGGAGGTTAATCTAGTTGAGTTTGAGGAAGAGTTTAAAAAACACCAGGAATTATCTAGAACTACCTCTAGTGGTTTATTTAAAGGGGGATTGGCGGATGCGAAAGAACAAACTACAAAACTCCACACTGCAAACCATCTTATGCAAGCTGCACTAAGGCAGATTTTAGGTCCACATATTAGACAGCATGGAAGCAATATTACTGCCGAGCGGCTAAGATACGATTTTTCCCATGATAAAAAATTAACTAATGAGGAAGTAAGACAAGTTGAGGAATTGGTAAATCAAAAAATTAAGGAGGACTTAAAAGTTTGGTTTGACATTGAGGATAAAGATGAAGCTATTAAAAAAGGTGCGCTTACTAATATTGGAGAAGCATATCCTGAAAGGGCAAAAGTTTACAAGATTGGTATTCCTGATTCATCACTCAATCCTCATCACTCATCACTCTTCTCTCAAGAACTTTGTGGCGGACCGCATGTAGAACATACAGGAGTAATTGGAAAGTTCAAAATTATTAAACAAGAGTCCTTAGGAGCAGGTTTAAAAAGAATTTATGCAACAGTGGAATAGGCTTTCTAAAGAAAAGGTGTAAACCTATTTCACCCGGAGGGTGTGCATAATATATTTATTTTGATTTTTTCTTGCTAAAAAAATTAGCAATTTTGTCAGCAATTATTCTTAAAGGTACCCCTACTCCCTCTGTTACATTTTCTGTAGTTTGCAGGATTTTATTTACTTTATCCAAAGCTTTTTTAACTGAGATAAGTAAAACAATTAAAAATATCCCTACTACTACAAAAATAATAGACCAGATGCTAATTAAAGTTACAAGTGCTGTCTCAACAGGAGTCATGAGTTAAATTTACATTTTTTCTCTAACTAACACAAGATTCAAAATAAAACCTATAAAATTGACTACAAACCCGAAGTCTTCTATAATTCTCCGAATATGACAGTAAGTGAAACAATAGCCCCGCATTGGGAAAGCGATGGCATCCAAACACCTCTTGGATTTAGAGAAAATTACGGAGGTCCAAGAGTTCTTACGGTTGGCTCATGGATCAAAAATTTACGTCAAGATAAAGACCTGAGTCAAGTAGATCTAATGACTCCATTAATTGGCAGAAGTGGTGCTGCTGCTGATTTATCTGAAATTGAACAGAGTAGGAAGGGAGTAAACAGGGAATTTATTGAAAAACTATCTATGCTATTAGGACTAGAAACCTACACTCGCTCTCAACTATTATTGGCAGGCAGATTTCTTCCTTCAAACCAAGATGTTGAAAAAACTGGGCAAGTTTTACAACCCCATCTTGAAACAAGCAGATATCCTGCTTACACACTGGATTTTGGTGGACGAGTATTAATGTGGAATGAAAAATGGATAAAACTGCTAAATTTAACCGATTCAGAAGATCATTTAAAGGACACCCAACCTAACATGTTAGAAATTTACCTTGATCAAAACATGAAAGCTAAAGAGAGACTAGGACCTAATCTTGAAGACGCAATAAAAGATGAAGTAAATGCTTTATTTATGAACCAAGCACAGTATGGATTAGCTGGAATTAGCTGGTATGAGCTTTTAAGCATGAGATTACGCAGACACCCAGAGTTCATTGAGATTTGGAAAGAACTGGAAAATACCACAACTTGGAGAATGGCCATACGAACAAACGCATTCAATAGTTCTGGCTCAAGATCACTTACCATCAATCCAGCAGGAGAACCAGCCCAAAAATATATGCTCTTTACTGCTCCAACTATAATTGATAGCAGATTATCAATCCACCAGCTAATCCCTATTGCTGCATAAAATTAGGCCTATTTTTTTACAACAACTATTCTTTCTATTTTTGCTGTTTGGCCGAATTTTCCTGTTGCTGTAACTACTAGTGTATTAACAGGAGAAGAAAGTTTAACTTCTTTCTCAAAATTTCCATTTGAGTCAACATCAATTTCTTGGTTATTTACTAATACTTTTACCTCAGGCTCAGTACTGCCTTTGACTAATACTGATGGTATATCTACTGTTTGCTGATCCTCTGGGCTTACAACTTGTAAATCTGGTGCGCCTATGTATTGACGGTATTCAAACCAAAGATATGCGAAAAATCCTATCACTGCAATTGTCACTAAAAATGCAATTACTCTAGATGGAGTTAACCTAAAAATATTTGTTTCTATAGGGTTTGAAAAACTTTCTAAAACATGCGGTGGGTGTTTTTTTGCTTCAAAATCTCTTCTAAAAACTGCTAGTAGTTTTTCAGTGTTTAAATGCAGGAATTTGCCATAATTTTTAATAAATCCCTGTACAAAAGTAGGAGGAGGGAGTTTTTTATAATCATCTTTTTCCAAGGCTAAAAGAAGTTCTATCCTTATTTTTGTATTCTTTTCTACTTCTTCTAAACTTATTTCTTTGCTTTCTCTAGTTTCCTTTAAAATTTGCCCAACAGTACGCATGATTTAAGATTATATTCTCTTTGCTAAAAAGATGCGAGTTAATCAGGAGATTTTGGTTTTGCTATCACTATTAATCTTTTCCTATCAAAAGCTCCATCACAAGTATATAAAGTTATTTGGTTTTCATCAGATAAAACAGCATTAGTCTGGTCTGGTGAAACAGCTTTTTTTTCTGTAACTATAAACTCAAATTCTTTATCATTGCTTAAAATTTTAATCTCATCCCCAACTTCAATATTTTTTAAGTTACCTAAAAGAGGTTCTAAATTGTGCCCATAAATTATAACATTTCCTTTCCCCAAAGTTGCGGATGTTGAAAGCCAGGAAGCTTTGTCATCGTAAAGTGTCCAGTCATTTCCTGAAATTATCCCAGGTGAAATATTTAAACTAATATTTACTGAAGGAACAGAAATTTGAGTTGGAATAAAAAGTTGCTCTCCAGTTTTTTCTTGTTTAATTACAACTTCTGGCGGTGCTGCTATAACTTTTTTTGGGTGAAGTAGTTCTTCAGGATAAAACCTCAAAACTGTTAAGGTCACAATTGCGGCAACCATGCCGAATATGAAGATCTGCAAAACCGTATCACTCTTTAACATTACTGCGAAGGGCTCTTACGCCAATAAATAGCGAGACTAAAAACACAGCTGCTAATAGTACCCACTTTATAAAATCAATCTCTCTTCCTGTAGCACCTAAAGAGGTGGCAGCCCCTAAAACTTTACCAGAAGGTTTAGGGGTAGGAGTTGGGCTTGAAGTAGTTGAACCAGAAACACTGGAAGGAGATGGGGTAGGTGTTGCAGATTCACTTGGAGATGGAGTTGGGGTTGCGCTTGGTGTTGGGGTGCTAGAGGCACTAGGACTTGCAGAGGAACTTGCATCTTGAGCAAAAACAGAAGTTGAGAAAAATAAGCTAAATATTAATACCGCTAAACCAATAACTATAAACTTAGTATCCAAAATAATTGACACACTATCAGCGTATAAGAAATTTTTATAATTTACAAGAGTTTATTAAGATTGGTTTTGTGCTGTTGCTGCAAAATATTCTTCTGCATTTCTTACCAGCACATCTCTAGGTTTACTTCCATCCCCAGGCCCAATTATTCCTGCAGTTTCAAGCTCATCTATAATTCTTGCTGCTCTTGAGTAACCTACTTTAAGCCTTCTTTGAAGCAGGGATGCTGAAGCCCTATCATATTGGCAAACAGTTCTTACTGCCTCTTCAAATAATGAGTCACGTTCTCCGTCTCCTCCACCTCTGCCAATTCTCCCAAGAGGCATTTTTGTAACTTCCTCTGTATATTCAGGGGCAATACCCTGAGATTTCAAAAAGTTTATTAGACTGCTTATTTCTGAATCAGATAAAAGCACTCCTTGAATTCTAACAGGTTTGCTTGCATCAGGAGGTAGAAAAAGCATATCTCCTCTCCCCAATAGCTTTTCTGCTCCAGGACCATCTAAAATAACTCTAGAGTCAACTAAACTTGCTACATTAAAAGCAATGCGACATGGAATATTAGCTTTAATTAAACCAGTTATAACATCAACAGAAGGTCGTTGTGTAGATAGCACTAAGTGAATGCCTGTAGCACGAGCAAGCTGTGCGATTCTTGTTACTGCATCCTCAACCTCAACTGGCGCAAACATCATTAAATCCGCCAATTCATCAACAACAATTACAATATAAGGTAGCGCCTGGAATCCTGACATTTCATTATACCCTGCAATATTCCTTACACCAACTGATTGAAAAAGCTTATAACGCCTGTCCATTTCTGCCATTGCCCACTTTAGGGCTGAAAGTATTTTTTCAGGTTCAGTAATAACAGGGGTTAAAAGATGGGGGATATTATTATAGTTTGTAAGTTCAACTCTTTTGGGATCAATTAAAATTAGTTTCAATTGATCTGGTGAATTCCTAAAAAGTAAAGAAGCAATTATTGCATTTATTAAAACAGACTTTCCAGAGCCAGTTGTACCTGCAATTAGAACGTGAGGCATTCTGTCTAAATCAACAATCATTGGACTTGATGCTGTATCGCGGCCCAGTGCAACTGCAAGCTTTGATTTATGTTTGCTCAACTCATCTGATGCAAGAATTGATTTTAAGCCAACAATTTCTAGAGAATGGTTTGGAACTTCAATTCCAACCAAAGATTTTCCAGGAATTGGAGCCTCAATTCTCACTGTACCTGTTCTTGTGGCTAAAGCTAGTGCAATATCGTGTTGAAGACTGGCAATCTTGGCAATCTTGGTTCCTGATGCTATCTCTAGTGCATATTGTGTAACAGCAGGACCACCATTTACTTCTGCAACACGGGCCTGAATGCCAAAAGAATCTAGTGTTTTCTCAATTATTGCAGCATTCTTTTTTATATCTCCTCTGTCTGCTGGGGCTCCTATTTTATCTGAAATCAAAGAAAGTGGTGGATATTTCCAGACTTTATTTTGCCCTGCAATATTAGCAACCAATTTATCAGCAATAATTTCTTCTTTTCCCTGATTTTTTATATGCTTTGACCTCTCGTCAATATTGGAAAGCCTGATTGAAGGCATAGGCCTGGTATGGGATGATCTTTCAAAAATTATCGATCTAGTTTTAACAAAAACTTTACCTATTAAAGATAGTGTTGAGGCTAAAATGCTAAAAATCTGATTTAAGGATGTATTAAAAAATACAACTAATCCAGCTATTAACGTTAAAAAAAGAAGGAAAAACGCAACAGGTGTAGTTAAAAACTTCTCAAGTTCTCCCCAAAGCTCTCTTCCTAAAATCCCTGCTCCTTCTTGCAAAATCCCCCCTGTTAGTCCCATCAAGGAGATCAAAATTGTGATAAATCCTAAAAATACATTCATCTGGGCAACTTTAAATTTAACCCTAAAAAGAATTAGTGTGATGAATAAGAAAAATATAGGGGATAAATATACTAACCAACCAATATACTCATAAAGAAACTCTCTCCAAAAAGAAAGTACCAACGAGCTTGAAAATAAAGATACAAGTGTTAATCCGCTAAATCCTAAAGAAATTACTGCCCCTACTGTAACAACAGTTTTGTGTTTAAGTTTTAATCTTGGCAGAGAGTAAATCGATCTTCTTCTGGGCAATTTTCTTGGACAGATTTGGACGTAACTGGATATTTTCAATCGGCAAATTCTGCCAAATTGTCCAGTACAATCTCAAATTTGTTTACCTCCTTTTTTGATTTTTTAACTTTTGATTTTTGAACTATCATATATTGTACCATATTTTCCCCAACTATAGGGCTTAAACTTCTACTAATACTGTTAGGATAAGTGGCCTTCTTTTAGTTTCTTCGAAAAAGAATTTTTCCAAAATTTCTTCAACATTGTGTCTTATATATTTTGCATCTAGGGAAGGACTTTGAGGAGCTACCAAAGAGGATTTAACCATTTCTTTCGCAGCTTCAAGTAGGTCTTCACCTTGTTCTCCATGCACAAACCCTCTTGAGATTATATCTGGTTCTCCTCCTAATTTTCCTGTTTGTACATCCACAGGCAAAACAACTACCACTATTCCCTCCTCAGCCATTAAGTTCCTATCCCTTAAAACTATTTTTCCTATATCCCCAACCCCAATTCCATCAACATAAACATTAGATACTTCAACTCTTCCATCGATTTTTGCACCCTGTGGCCAAACCTCAACTATATCCCCATCTTTTGCCATAATGATTTGGTTTTCTTTATATCCGATTGTCTTTGCCATTCTAAAAAAAGATTTCATGTGCTTAAAAGTTCCACCAATTGGGAGAATAAACTTAGGTTTGGCAAGATTTATCATAAGTTTCAACTCCTCTGCTGCTGCATGGCCAGAAACATGAAGGGAAGACATAATATTAGTGTAATAAACATTTGCTCCATTTTCTGTTAATAAATCAATGAGTGAGTTTTGAGCAGTCTCAGTGCCTGGAATTGGGTCAGCGCTAAAAACTACACTATCTTGATTTTTTAAAAAAACGTATTTGTGATCTCTATTTGCAACCCGTGTTAGAGCTGAACCAGGCTGCCCCTGGGAACCTGCAATTAAAATCATTAATTTATTATCCGGAAACCTTTTTACCTCCTCCTGGGCAATAACTAAACCCGGCGGAACACTTAAATATCCTAAATCCCTTGCAACTTGAAAATTATTTTCAACTGATCTACCAACGAGTGAGATTTTTCTGCCAGTTTTATAAGCTACATTAATTGCCTGTTGCACTCTTGTAATATTTGATGAGGTCATTGAAATTAAAAGCTTCCCAGGGGTTTCCTTTTCTATTTTTTCAAAACTTCCTTCAATTGTAGCCTCTGACATATTATAACCTGGCTTTTCCACCCTTAAACAATCAATTGCCATAAATAAAACCCCTTGTTCTCCTGCTCTTGCGATTTTTCCTACATCTGTTACTTGACCATTTACAGGAGACCAATCCATTTTAAAATCTGCCTGGTGGATTAAAGTTCCAACCGGCGAGTTAATTATTATTCCAGAGGAATCAGGAATAGAGTGGGAAACCATATAATAAGTAATACCAAAAACCCCAAGTTTTAAAGTTTCCCCAAAAGGCAAAATTTTTATTTTATCTTTAGGCAAACCAAATTCAGAGAATTTTCCTTTAATAAACCCTGCTGTTAATTTTTGAGTATAAATTGGTACATCAAGTTCTGGCCAAATGTAAGGGAGACCTCCTATGTGATCATCATGACCGTGGGTAATAATAATACCTTTAATTTTGTGTTTTTTATCTTTAAGGTAGGAAATATCAGGTATTACAAGATCAATACCAAGCATACCTTCGCCGGGAAACCCTACACCACAATCAATAATAATAATGTCCGAATCATATTCATAAACATACATATTCTTTGTTACATCACCCACACCTCCAAGAGGGATTATTTTTAAGTGTTTAGTCGCTAGAGTTAAGGGTCTAGACTTATTTTCTTGAGTCCTAAATTTTCTTGGTTTAAAAAATTTCATATTCAATTTATATACTGCTCAAAATTTTCTTGTGTAATTACAAAAGGTCCTTTTTTCCCTTCAATAACCAAAAGTGCAACTTTTCTAACCAGTGCATCTATGTTTCTATTTAGAGATCTTATTCCTCCATCAAAACCTAAGGGTCTAACAATTTGGGGCCACAAATTTGGATCTATTTTTATGGCTGTCTCATCTAGCCCATCGTTTTTTAGAGCTTTTGGCAAAAGGTAATCTCTTCCTATAACTATTTTTTCTTCATCAGAATAAAAAGGCATTTCAATTACTTCTAGTCTATCCAAAACTGCTGTAGCAACTTGAGTTAAATTATTTGCTGTTGCTACAAACAAAACCTGGGACAGGTCAAAAGGCATGCCTAAATAATGATCTAAAAATGCTTTATTTTGTTCAGGATCTAAAAGCTCAATTAAAACTCCCATTATATCGTTCCTGGCATCCTCTGCTACTCTATCTAACTCATCAAGCAAAATAACTGGGTTTTTTACTTTGGCAAAATTTAGAGCTTTTATAATTAAACCAGGCTCTGCCTCCGCTTTTAATCTGGATTCTCCACGTAGTTGGAGCGCTGAACCTAGTCCTCCAAAAGGAATTCTTATTATTGGTTTTCCCAAGCTTTCAGCTATTGAGAAGGCAAGAGTAGTTTTACCTGAGCCGGCTAAACCTACAAAGGCTAAAATTTGGCTTTGCGGGATCTGATTTTTCCTTTCGTTTAAAATTAAAACAGCCAGATATTCTAAAATTCTTTCCTTTACTGGATCTAGGCCAAAATGGTTTTTATTTAAAATTTGCCTTGCTCTTTCTAAATCCAAAATATCTTTACCTTTTTTTATCCAAGGCAAACTTGTTACAAAATCAACAAATGCTACTTCTCTATCTACCTCTAAACTGTAGCCTACTGTTTTTAAAGATAAAGCAATTCTTGAAATATCCCCTTCTAACCTTAAAATTACATCTTGGGGAAGATTAGCGTGAGTAACCTTTTGCTTTAAATTTTCAATAATTTGGGCAGAATCCATAAAAAACTTATTAGTCTTTAAGACTAACTCTTCCTTTAATATTTTTTTCCTGCAAAGTTATATCTATTGTATCTATTTTGTTTATTATTGGAAATAGGATCTGTATTTTTTCTGATAATTTTAGTTTTCCAGAAGAGGTAGCATAAAAAAGCAAAACTTCTGGTTCTTTTAATCTAAGAGAGAAATCTCCATTTCTTTTTTTGGTTAAATTTAAGTTTCCTGCCCCTGTTGAAAAATTCATTTTCTCCTCTGGTAGCGCATTATTCAAAGTATAAAAAGGACCACTATTGAATTTTAAAGAATTTTCTTCAAAATCAAGATAAGCTTTTAGAGGAAGTCTATTTTCTAACCACTCAAGAGAGAAACTCTCCAGTCCTATTTCAATTCCTTTTTGCCAACTTGTATCCACTCCAAGGGATTTTGAAAGTTTTTTGGCTCTTTCTTGATCTTTATTTAAAATATCAAACTCAATTTTTAAATTTGATCCCTTAATGGAAAAACTAGCAGTGCTTTTTTGTAAAGTTTGAGAAAGTAAAAAATTTTTGGAGAAAAAAAATAGTGCAAGCAAGAAGACTATTAATAAAGCAAATATAGGAATAACCAGGCCGAAGCTAAAATTAAATTTTTTCTTAGCCATTAAAGCTTAGTATTCGCGTCTTTTGTCCCTTTTCCCAAAAGGCCTTCTTTTGTTTCTGTCAAATCCGTTGTTTCTGCTCCTTTTAAAATCTTCCCTTGGAAGCTCTCCCTCGCTTCTTCCAAAAACCATAGAAAGCCCTACTTTTCCTTGAGGATCCACATCTGTAACTCTCACCTTTACTACTTGGCCCTCAGAAACAATATCCTCTGGCCGCTCAACTC
>CAYWKL010000010.1:0-27955 GCA_964459095.1 uncultured Gammaproteobacteria bacterium | reverse complement strand
TTAACACATCCATATTTTACCTGATGTGTCGGATATTAAACTTTAATTAAGCGAACTATTGACACCCCTTAATTTTTGTATTAAACTTCTCTTACTTAAATCAAATTTTTAAAGAGGCGTACGTAGTGTACGCTTACTTTTTTTGATGTTAAGCTTTGTGCCATCTACTAATTATGCCAGATTTGGGAGTAAGCTATATTAACGGACGAGTCTATTGGGGTAAAAACCCCTCCAGCCCTAAGGATTTGGACCTTATAAAAATACAAAAAGACTCATATAAACTGTTCCTTGAAGAAGGTATAGGCACGATTTTAAAAGAAGTTTCTCCAATTTTAGATTTTACAGGCAAAAACTGGAAACTAGAGTTTGTTGATTATTCTTTTGGAAAACTTAAACTTACCCCTGAACAGTGCATACTTAAAGGCGTCTCATATGATGCACCTTTAAGAATTAAAGTTACTCTAACTAATCTTCAAACAGAGGAAACCTATACCCAAGAGGCTTTCTTGGGTGATATTCCAATGATGACTGATAAAGGTACATTTATTATTAATGGAATTGA
Source organism: uncultured Gammaproteobacteria bacterium (assembly GCA_964459095.1). Taxonomy (GTDB): domain Bacteria; phylum Patescibacteriota; class Microgenomatia; order Daviesbacterales; family UBA10151; genus CAYWKL01. The sequence continues at coordinate 27,393 of CAYWKL010000010.1, read as the reverse complement.
GCGAGTAATAGTTTCCCAAATCGTCCGCTCCCCGGGCGTATTTTTTTCTGCAAGCGATGATCCAATAACTGGAAGAAGGTTATATGGAGCAGAACTTCGTCCATCGCATGGATCCTGGCTTGAGTTTTCAATTTCAAGGTCAGATGTATTAACAGTAAAAATTGATAGAAGAAGAAAATTTGCTGCAACCACACTTCTTCGTGCCCTTGGGTTTAGTGAAGAAGACATAACCTTGCAGTTTAAAAGTGTAGACACAAATCCTGATCATCAATATATTGGGGCAACTCTAAATAAAGACCTTACTAAATCTCAAGATGAAGCACTTCTTGAAATATTCAGGAAAATGCGACCGGGGGATCCGGTCGTTTTAGATACTGCCCGCTCTCTGATTGAAAATATGTTTTTTAATTCAAGGCGTTATAATCTAACTCGTGTTGGAAGATTTAAAATTAACAAAAGGTTAGGTTTAAGTTTGCCAAATACACCTGAGAATTGGGTATTAACTAAAGAAGATATTGTTGCAACACTAAAGTATCTAATTAATTTAGCAAACGGAAAAGGAAAAATAGATGATATAGACCATTTGGCAAATAGAAGAGTTAGGTGTGTTGGAGAATTGGTTGCTCAAAATGCATTTTATGTAGGATTACTCAGACTTGAGAGAGTAATAAGAGAAAGAATGAGTCTTCTTACTCCTGAAGTTGAAATTTCGGCCTCAGGGTTAGTTAATGCCCGCCCTGTTATAGCTGCAATTAATGAGTTTTTCCGCTCCAGTCAACTCTCTCAAATTTTGGATCAAACAAATCCCCTGTCAGAAGTTGATCATTTAAGGAGATTATCTGTTATGGGTACAGGTGGAATAGCAAGAGACAGAGCGAGTTTCTCAATACGAGACATTAACCACTCCCAGTATGGAAGAATTGATCCTGTAAGATCCCCTGAGGGGCAAAATATTGGGTTAGTTACATATTTAGCGCTGTATTCAAGAATTAATGAATATGGATTTTTGGAAACTCCATACAAAAAAGTGATTGATGAGAAAGGAAAAAGAAAAGTTACTGATGATATTTTGTATTTAACTGCTGACGATGAAGAGGAAATGTATATAACAGAGGCAACAGTAGAAATTGATAAAAATGGCTATATTATTCCCAGTAGGGTTCCTGTAAGATACCAAGGGAACTTTTTTGAGGCTGATTCAAAACTTGTGAACCTTATTGATGTTTCTCCTCAACAAATAGTTGGGACTTCAGCATCCTTAATTCCATTTTTAGCACACGATGATGCAAATAGGGCTTTAATGGGAACACATATGCAGTGTCAAGCAGTCCCTTTACTTTCACCCTCTGCACCAATTGTGGGAACAGGAATGGAGACTATAATTGCAGATAATATGGCAAGAGTAATTAGGGCCCCTTTTGATGGAACTGTAAGCTACGTTGATGGCCAAAAAGTGATATTGGAAGGGAAAGGAAGGGAGGAGGAGTTTAAAGTTAATAAATTTGTAAATAACCCCATGTCTACAAGTTTTTCCCAAAAACCAGCGGTAAAGTTAGGGCAAAAAGTAAAGGCAGGAGAGTTATTAATTGAAGGGACTTCAACTGAGAAGGGTGAGCTTGCAATAGGACAAAATCTACTCATTGCTTATATGAACTATGATGGTTTGGGTTACGAGGACGCTATAGTTATCTCCAATAGATTAGTCAAAGAGGATGTCTTAAGTTCAATCCATATTGAAGAATATTCAACAGATGTTGTTGAAACAAAGTTAGGTCCTGATGAGGTTACAAATGATATTCCAAATGTTTCTGAGGAGAATTTAAGCAACTTAGATGAGAGAGGAATAGTAAGAATTGGGGCTGAAGTTGGTCCAAATGACATTTTGGTTGGTAAAGTCCAGCCAAAAGGGGAGACAGAGCTTACTGCTGAAGAAAGATTGCTACGAGCAATATTTGGAGAAAAAGCAAAAGAGGTTAGAGATACATCTTTAAGAATGCCCCATGGTGAGAGGGGAACTGTTATTGGGGTTCAAATTTTATCAAGAGACGAAGGAGATGATCTTGATGCAGGGACATTGCAGAGAATAAAGGTAAAAGTTGCACAGCTTCGAAAAGTAACAGAAGGGGATAAGCTTGCCGGTAGGCATGGAAATAAAGGAGTTATCTCGAAAATAGTACCCGCTTATGACATGCCTCATTTAGAAGACGGCACACCTGTTGATATTATTATCTCTTCGGTTTCTATTTTATCCCGTATGAACTTAGGTCAACTCTTGGAGGCTCATTTCGGATTGGCTGCCAAAAAGCTTGGATTTAAAATTGCTGCTCCTGTTTTTGACAAAATTCCAGAAGAGAGATTACTGGAAGAGCTCAAAAAAGCAGGGTTTCCCTCAACAGGAAAAATGCGTTTAATTGATGGAAGAACAGGAGAGTATTTCACCCAGGATGTAACAGTAGGGTTTGCTTATTTTCTTAAGCTTATCCATATGGTTGAGGATAAAACTCATGCAAGATCCACCGGACCTTACTCTTTAGTCACACAACAACCTCTTGGTGGAAAAGCTCAAATGGGAGGACAAAGGTTGGGGGAAATGGAAGTTTGGGCACTGGAAGCATACGGCGCAGCAAATATTTTGCAGGAGATGTTAACTATAAAGTCAGATGATGTTATAGGTCGTGCTAAAGCTTTTGAGGCAATTGTTAAAGGGACTGAGATTCCACAAGCTTTGATTCCAGAATCATTTAAAGTTTTAGGCAAAGAGCTACAGAGTTTGACTATTTCTGTTGAGCCACAAGGAGTACAGGTTGCATCCATAACAGATAGTGCTGATGACAATCAATCTGATGAAGCTCTAAAGCTTGCAGAAAAAAAAGAGATAGAAGAATTTAAAGAGGCCTTAGAAGTCTCAGAAATAGGAAGTGAGAGTGAAATTGCCTCAGAAGACAGTCCAATGGAACTTGTTGATCCAAGTGTGGAAGAAACAAAAGAAGAATAATGATTTATGATTTATGGATCTAATTGATTTTGAATCTTTAAAAGTTTCAATTGCCTCCCCTGAGCAAATTTTAGGGTGGAGTTTTGGTGAGGTTACAAAGCCAGAAACCATAAATTATAGAACTTTGAAAGCTGAAAAAGACGGACTTTTTTCTGAAAATATTTTTGGGCCGACAAAAGATTATGAATGTTACTGCGGAAAATACAAAAGAATCCGCTACAGAGGTGTAATTTGTGACAAATGCGGAGTTGAAGTAACACAGTCAAAAGTAAGAAGAGAAAGAATGGGTCATATTAACTTGGCGGCTTCTGTCGCACACTCCTGGTTTGTTAAAGGCGCACCTTCAAAATTATCCTTGATTTTAGATTTAACAATGAAAAATCTTGAATCAATAATATATTTTGCAGCCTATCTTGTAACAGAAATTAATGCAGATGAGAAAAATAAGGCTTTAGAATCTTTGAAAAAGCAGCTTGAGGATAAAAAACAGGAGGCAAAAAAGAACTTAGAAAAACAGATAGTGGATTTGGAAAAATTGACAAAAAAGAAAACTCAGGAGTTAAAATCAAAAATAAAGGATAGTGAAAAATTTGAACTTGCTGCTTCAGACTTGCAGCTTAAAAGTCGGCAAGAAATAGTTAAGCTTAGGGAAAATCATTCTGTTGCTTTGTCTCAGTTGGAAGAAATTTATCAAGCTGTATCGAGTTTGGTAAAAAGTGTAGTATCTTTAAAAGTTTTATCCGAGGATGAGCTTTATAAATTAGAAGAGTACCATGTAGCTGACTTTTTAAAAGTCGCAATGGGAGCAGAAGGTTTGCTTGAAGTTTTGAAAACAATAGATTTGGATAAGCTCTCCAGCGAGCTTCGCGAAGAAATAAGAAAAACAACAGGCCAAAGGCACATAAAAGCAACTAAAAGACTAAGACTTGTCGAGGGAATGAGGATTTCAAAAATCTCTCCAGCGTGGATGGTTTTAACAGTTCTGCCTGTTTTACCACCAGACTTACGTCCAATGGTTCAGCTTCCAGGAGGAAGATTTGCAACATCAGACTTAAATGATCTTTACAGAAGAGTTATTAACAGAAACAACAGACTTAAAAGATTGATAGATCTTGGTGCACCTGAGATAATTTTGCGGAATGAAAAAAGAATGCTTCAAGAGGCAGTTGACTCATTAATTGATGCATCAGCAAAATCCTCAAGAAGAACAATTGCTGGGGGTCATCAACTGAGGTCCTTATCAGATATGCTTAGAGGAAAACAAGGTCGCTTTAGGCAAAATTTGCTTGGCAAAAGAGTAGATTATTCAGGGAGATCAGTAATTATTGTCGGGCCAAAACTTAAACTTCACCAGGTAGGTCTTCCAAAAGAAATGGCTTTGGAAATGTTCAAGCCCTTTATTTTAAGGGAGATGATTTCTCGTGGCCTTGCCTCAAATGTTAAGGGAGCAAAAAATTTACTTGAGTTTAGACCACCTGAGGTTTGGGACATCTTAGAGGAGGTTACTAAGGGACATCCAGTTTTGATAAACCGTGCTCCAACTTTGCACAGGCTTGGAATTCAAGCTTTTTATCCAATACTTATTGATGGAAATGCTATTCAAATTCATCCTTGTATTTGTGCTGGATTTAATGCAGATTTTGATGGGGATCAAATGGCAGTACATGTTCCTTTAAGCGAGAAATCAAAACAAGAAGTACTAAACCTAATGATGGCAAAAGAAAATATTCTAAAGCCATCTGATGGATCGCCAATTAATGTACCTAATAGGGAGATGGCACTAGGGAGCTATTTTGTCACAAGCCTTGATGAGAAAACTACTTCTTTGGATAAAGTATACTCAAAGGAAGAGGCCACACTAGCTTATCAAGCAGGGAAATTAAAACTTAGACAAAAAATAAAATGTTTAATTTATGAGAAAAACCTTCCCCAAGGCAAACAAGTTCTAGAAACCTCTGTTGGAAGAATAATTTTTAATAGTTTTTTACCAGAGGATATGTCTTTTATTAATGCTCCTGTAAACGGTTTGGCAATAAGAACGATTATTATGGATGCTTTTGAGAAATATTCAAGGCCGGAGGTAGCAAAGTTGATTGATAATATTAAAGATATAGGTTTCTGGGGAGCAACAATTTCTGGGCTATCTTTGGCCATTTCAGATAATAAAATAATTGATGAAAAAGATACGATGATACGAGGAGGAGACAAAGAGATTGCTGAAATAGAGGCAAATTTCAAGAAAGGCCTAATCACTAATGATGAAAAAAGAGCACTATCACAAGAGGTCTGGACAAGAATTGGTGATGAAATTGCAAGAAAAACTTTTGCTGCAATTGATTCTGAAAACCCAATTTTTATTATCATCCAATCCGGTGGAGCAAGAGCTACAAAAGAACAAATTAAACAGGTATCAGGTATGAGAGGATTCTCAGTTGATCCAACTGGGCGAATAGTTGAGCTTCCTACAAAATCAAATTATAGAGAAGGTTTGGGAGTTTTTGAGTATTTCACTTCATGTAGAGGAGCAAGAAAAGGTGTTGCTGATAAATCTTTGAAAACTGCTGATGCAGGGTATTTAACAAGGAGGTTAGTTGATGTTGCACATGATGTAATTATAAGAATGGAGGATTGTCAAACAAAAAATGGCTTAACACTTGATGTGTTTAAAGATAACTTTCATGCAAATGTTTCAAGATTCTTAGGGAGAAAAACTTTGGGCAAGGTAAGTGATAAAAACAAAAAAGTTATAGTTGAAGAAAGCTATTTGGAAGAGGAAGCGATTCAAAAAATTTATAAATCAGATATAAAACAAGTAACTATAAGATCTCCTTTAACTTGTGAAGCAAAAATTGGAATTTGTTCCAGTTGTTACGGACTTGATCTTTCAACTAGAAAGCCTGTTAGCATTGGTATTCCTGTTGGTGTTATTGCAGCACAATCTATTGGGGAACCAGGTACTCAGCTTACAATGAGGACTTTCCATTCAGGCGGTATTTTAGGGGTAGATATTACTCAAGGTTTACCAAGGGTTGAGGAGCTCTTTGAGGCAAGGACTCCTAAAACAATAGCTCCAGTTTCAGAGATTGCTGGAAAAGTAACTGTTTCTGAAACAGAGGACGGAAGAATTGTAAGGGTAAGAACAACTACAAAACCTCATGAGGAAAGAGAATACTTAATTCCTGCAAGTGCAACGATTTTAGTTATGGACGGAGATTTAATAGCAGCAGGGACAGAGCTTTCTTCAGGACACTTGGATGTTAAAGAAGTATTACGAGTTAAAGGCTTACGAGAAGCACAAGCTTATATTGTTTCAGAAGTTAGAAAAGTTTATGAATCACAAGGAGTTTCAGTTAATGAGAAACACTTTGAGGTTATAGTTAGAAAAATGTCTGATAAAGTAAGAATCGAAACCCAAGGAGATTCAAACTTACTCCCAGGGGAGATAATAGATAAGTATAGATTTGAAGAAGAAAATAAGAGGGTTTTAGCAGAAGGTGGGGATCCTTCTACAGCTGGGGTTGTGATACTTGGGATCACAAGAGCAGCCCTGCAAACAGATAGCTTCTTATCAGCAGCAAGTTTCCAGGAAACAACAACAGTTTTGGCAGATGCAGCCTCATCTGGAAAAGTGGATAAGTTGTTAGGCTTAAAAGAAAACGTTATAATAGGACGTTTAATACCAACAAGCCCAGATCGGGCACAAATAGGAGTATAAAAATGCCAACAATTAGTCAACTAGTAAGAAAGCCAAGAAAAAGAGGTAGCAAAAAAATCAAAGCTACAGCGCTTAGGCGTTCTTATAATGCAAAAGATAGAAAATATGTGACCAACTTTAATCCTTTTAAAAGAGGAGTGGTGACTTTGGTTAGAACCATGACTCCTAAAAAACCTAATTCAGCACTGCGTAAAGTTGCAAGGGTAAGGTTATCAAATAGGACTGAGGTTACAGCCTATATTCAAGGAATTGGTCATGATTTAGCAGAGCATGGAATTGTTTTAGTTCGTGGTGGAAGAGTACAGGATTTACCAGGTGTTAAATACCATTTAGTTAGGGGAAAATTTGATTTATCAGGGGTAAGTGGAAGGAAAACATCAAGATCAGTTTATGGAGCCAAAAAAGGTGGAGGAGCAGTTCCTAAAGCTGCAACACCAGCCGCTACACCTGAGGCAGCACCAGAAGGAGGAGCACAATAAGCGAGTTAGCTAACTAGAGAATTAGCGAATTAAAACCTAATCCGCTAGTCAGCTAATCAACTAGTCATCTAATTATGCGCGCAAAAAGAGCACCAAGAAGAATAGTTTCACCTGACCCAATATATAACTCAAGGCTTGTAACTAGGCTTATTAATAAAATAATGAGAAGCGGACAAAAATCAACTGCCCAAAAAATAGTTTATTCCTCCCTTGAGGAAATTGAGAAAAAAACAGGCAAAAACCCAATCAGCATTTTTGAGTTGGCAATTGCTAATATTTCACCAAGAATGGAAGTTAGACCAAGAAGGGTAGGAGGAGCTTCATATCAGGTTCCTGTTGAGGTAAGAGGCGACAGAAAAGAAGCTTTAGCTATAAGATGGCTTTTAGCTTCAGCTGCTAACAAACCTAATAAAGAATTTAAAACCTTTATAGAAAAGCTTGCAGCAGAGCTAATAGATGCTTCAAATAATACTGGTGGAGCTATAAAAAAACGTGATGATACTCTTCGCATGGCTGAGGCCAACCGCGCCTTCTCTCACTTCAGGTGGTAAGCATATTCAACCCACACCAGGTGTGGGTTAGCTAGACACCTAAGGCAATATCACACCTCGGAGGTGTGATATTGGTAGTATAGTATAACAAACTCATGTCAACAAAAATTAATAATCTATTGGTAGGTTTTGAGAATAAATGGGTTGCTTTAACTCCTGATAGAAAAAAAGTTATAACTTTTGATAAAGATTTTAAGAAATTAAGCGAGAAATTAGATAAAATGAAAATAGGAGAAGATAAAGCGATATTTCATTTTGTCTTGCCTTTTGATCGGACCCATTCCTTTCCTATATCTCTTTAAACCTTAGGAATTTGATTTAGCTTTCCAATCCCGGATTGTCAAGGTAAATCCAATCCGGGATTGGACCTCACTTTAGAAAACTAACTGTGCCTTCTCTCACTTCAGGTGGTAGGTCAGGTGGTAGGTTTAGATTCCTAATTGCAAAAAATATTCATTTGATTTATAAAGACAGTATGACAGAAGCCAGGAATAGTAGGTCATTTGGTAATGTTGAATCTTATCGCAATATAGATCATTTAAGAGCTATGGGCGAACGTTTATATATAATGGGTAGATTGACGCTGGCAACAGTTCTTCATCCTGTTGCTACAGTTAGAGCTGTGCTACTTGTTGGTGATAGGGCAAGAATAGAAAGAGATATAAGGATTGTGTCAATTTTACCTAAAATTCCTAAAGGTAGGAACAGGTTTTTTGTCTAAGTTTTGTCAAACCCTCAGAAGTTCAAGTATCACACCCCCGGGGTGTGATATATGTTTTACCTCTAATCGTAATTCTTTTTTATATGTTCTAATTTTGTCAAAGATAGGTCAAGCAATTTCCTCTTTTTTCTACTATCCTTAGTTTTTGGTTTAAACTAAAAAGAAAAGAGGTGAGATTTAGGAAAAATATTAAGAATTAGTCTTTGTGAATTGACTTTTCTTGGCTGATCGGATAAGATTTATCCGGAAAAATAAAGCCTCCATTTTTTTTGGGGGCAATTTTTTTAAAACTATGGCAAACCAAGTATTACAAAAATTAAATATGTGGAAGGAAAAATTAGTTGAGCTTGAAAAAGAGCTTGGGGCTATCATGCAGCGCCGGGGTGAAGCTGCTTCCATGGGTGATTTATCTGAAAATGCCGCATTCCAGATGGCAGATGAGGATGCTGATGTTTATCAGACAAGAATAGATGAAGTTAGAAAAATAATCTCTGATTTGGAAAATAAGGATCAAGGAGAAAAGTAAAATGTCTGCTCCCCTTAAAACAAACAGGGATTTCCCTCTAGATCGTATCCGCAATATTGGTATTATTGCCCACATTGACGCAGGTAAAACTACTACAACCGAGCGTATTTTATTCTACACTGGAAGAACTTATAAAATAGGTGATATTGATGAAGGAACAACCACTACTGACTGGATGGAGCAGGAAAAAGAACGTGGTATAACTATAGTTTCTGCTGCCATCACTGCTTTCTGGACTGCAAAATCAGGCCCCTTTAAAGATTCAGAGATGAGGATTAATTTAATTGACACTCCAGGCCACGTTGATTTTACAGTTGAAGTTGAAAGATCTTTAAGGGTTTTAGACGGCGCAGTTATAGTTTTAGATGCAGCCTCAGGTGTACAATCTCAAACAGAAACTGTTTGGAGACAGGCTGATAAATATGGGGTTCCCTTAATAGCTTTTGCAAATAAAAATGATGTTTTAGGAGCAGATTTTTTTGGAACAATTCAATCTGCCCGTGATAGATTAGGAGCAAACGCTATTGCCTACAATCTTCCAATTGGTTCTGAAAATGATTTTAAAGGAGTTGTAGATTTATTAACTAAAAAAGCTCTAATTTGGCAGGGAAATCCTTCGACAGGTTCGACAGGCTCACTGCAAGCAAGCTCAGGACAAAGTGAAACAGGAGCTAAGTTTGAAGAAGTTGAAATTCCGGCTGACATGGCCGAGTCAGTTAAGCAGCACAGGAATAAACTGATTGAGGAAATCTGCGCAACAGATGAGACGTTACTTGAGAAATACTTAAATGGGCAGGAACCAAGTATAGATGAGCTTATATTAGGACTTCGAAAAGCTGTAATTGCCAAAAAAATTGTACCTGTTTTAGCGGGATCATCCCTTAGAAATAAAGGAGTCCAGCCGATGCTTGATAGCGTAATTAATTTTTTGCCTTCACCTCAGGATATCTCAGAGATTAAAGGCATAGATCCAAAAACAGGAGAAGATATTACTAGATCTCAAACTAAAGAAGCGTCTTTTTCAGGTTTAGCTTTTAAAATCCAAGTTGATCCGCATGTTGGGCGTTTAACTTATGTAAGAATTTATTCTGGAACTCTAAAGTCTGGTTCATATGCTTATAACTCTAGTAAGTTAGTTAAAGAGAGGGTTGGGCGAATATTACTCATGCATGCAAATGATAGGGAAGAAATCGATGAAGCTTATGCAGGAGAAATTGTGGCTGTTGTTGGGTTAAAAGATACAATCACAGGTGACACTTTGTGTGACGAGGCAAATCCAATAGTTTTAGAATCAATAAACTTTGCAGAACCTGTTATATCCCTTGCAATTGAGCCAAAAACCAAATCAGATCAGGAAAGACTAGGTTTAGCACTGCAAAGATTAGCTGAGGAAGATCCAACTTTTAGAGTTAAATCCAATCCTGAAACGGGTCAAACTATTATTTCAGGAATGGGTGAACTTCATTTGGAAATTATTGTAGATAGAATGAAAAGAGAATTTAAAGTTGAGGCAAATGTTGGTCAACCCCAGGTAGCTTATAAAGAAACAATTACAAAGGTTGCAGAAGGTGAAGGAAAATATATCCGCCAGACAGGAGGACGCGGTCAATATGGTCACTGCTTACTAAGAATTGAACCCCTACCTCGTGGTCAAGGAAGAGAATTTGAATCTGAAATTGTTGGAGGAGCAATTCCAAGGGAGTTTATTCCAGCTATAGAAAAAGGAGTTATAGAAAAAGAAGATACAGGGATTTTAGCAGGTTTTCCTGTTACAGATATGAAAGTTATAGTTTATGATGGATCATTTCACGAGGTAGACTCCTCCGAAATTGCATTTAAAATTGCAGGATCGCTAGGCTTATCTGATGCAGCCTCTAGGGCAGATATGATCCTTCTTGAGCCTATAATGAAGGTGGAGGTTACAACCCCATCGGACTTTATGGGCGATCTAATTGGAGATTTATCAGCTAAAAGAGCACAAATTTTAGGAACAGAAAAGAGGGGAAACTCAGATGTGATAAATGCTTTAGTTCCGCTTTCTGAACTTGGAGGATATATTACAACAATAAGGTCTATGTCTCAAGGTAGAGCTACAGCCTACATTGAGCCATCTCATTACGAGCCAGTTCCTTCTAACATTACCCAAAAAATAGTAGCTTCTTCTGGGTTTACAGGGAGGGTAGAGAGTTAAAATGACAATTTATGAAGTGGAACCAAGGTTTAAGATAGCTAATGCGATAGCATTTGGTTGTAAGTTAGGTTCAGAAGTTGAAGAATTTCCATCATCAGTAGATGGTTTTATAGCAAAACATCTAGTTGGTTACCACATTAGCACTACTGGAGCCTATCGTCTTTATGAAGATCATATTTGAGGGCAGTAATAATTTTACCTAATGGTGTTGTTCTGCATTCTTGTACCTATCCCAAATGTTATAACAGAATTAGGAATGGATATGTTCATCTTAGAAAAGATAGGATTAATGAACATCCAGATTTAAAAAAGGCTCTAAAGTGGATTCCAAACAGATAACTATCAAAATCGATTACACCCTCCGGGTGATTTAGCTTTACACCTTCTCTTTAGATTGTTATGCTAAGATGTAACAATTTTTCGCACGTGCGCAATTTTGTTACATCAGACGTAACAGTAATATCACACCCCCGGGGTGTGATTATTTGATTAGTGCTGTTTTGACAAAATTAGCCTCTTGCAAATTTTTTAGGACTATAGTATATTACATAAACTCGTTTAAGGTTAGATATTGCAAATTAGGCTTAGTTTGAGTACAATACTTTAATCGGATTTAGATAACTTCTCGACCTCGCTCGAAGAATAATTGTCTAAATTGAAAGAACACGATACGAATTGGACAATTTTGCAGAATAACTTCTGTAAATGTAAAAAGATACGACAAAATTTGTCCAAAGAAAAATTATGGCAGATAAATTTGATAGAAGCAAACCACACGTAAATGTAGGAACCATGGGTCATGTTGACCATGGTAAAACAACCCTTACTGCAGCTATAACTAAAGTTTTAGCTGGTAAGGGAATGGCTGAGGCTCGTTCAGTTGACCAAATTGATGCAGCCCCGGAGGAAAAAGCCCGCGGAATTACAATTAATATATCCCACCAAGAATACCAAACTGATAAACGACATTACGCACATATTGACATGCCAGGTCACGCAGACTATATAAAGAACATGATTACAGGCGCCGCACAAACAGATGGCGCCATTTTAGTTGTAAGCGCTCCAGATGGTCCAATGCCTCAAACTCGTGAGCATCTTCTACTTGCTCGCCAAGTAGGAGTCCCAGCAATTGTAGTTTACTTAAATAAAGTAGATATGGTTGATGATCCAGAACTTTTAGATTTGGTTGAAGAGGAAATTAGAGATTTACTTAAAAAATATGAGTTTGATCCACAGTCTCCAATCATTAGAGGTTCTGCTAAAAAAGCCTTAGAAGGAGATCCTGAAGCAGTAAAAAGTATAGAAGCCTTAATGGAGGCTGTTGATACTTGGATCCCTACCCCAGTTAGAGATGTTGATAAACCATTTTTAATGGCTGTTGAGGATGTTTTCTCTATTAAAGGACGAGGCACAGTTGTAACTGGAAGAATTGAGCGAGGTAAAGTTAAAATTAATGAAGAAATAGAAATAGTAGGTATAAGACCTACAAAAAAGAGCGTTGTGACAGGTGTTGAGATGTTTCATAAGTTGCTTGATGAAGGTATGGCAGGAGATAATGCTGGGATTTTGCTTCGTGGTGTTGAAAAAGATGATGTTGAAAGAGGCCAAGTTTTAGCTAAACCTGGCTCAATCACACCTCATGCTGAGTTTGAGGCAGAAGTTTATGTTTTATCAAAAGAAGAAGGTGGGAGACATACACCTTTCTTCAAAGGCTACAGGCCACAATTTTATGTAAGGACAACTGATGTTACAGGTGAGGTTGAGCTTCCAGAAGGTGTAGAGATGGTAATGCCAGGGGATACAACAAAAATGAAAGTTAAGCTAATTACTCCTGTAGCTATGGAAGATGGTTTAAGATTTGCTATTCGTGAAGGTGGTAAAACAGTTGGAGCTGGAGTTATTACCAAAATCATTGCCTAGGATTAGGTAATTTAAGGGGCCAGAAATGGCCTCTTTTTTATGCTTAGGGTTTTTTGCACATTGATAGGGAAATATTATGGCCAAAGGAAGAATACGTGTACGACTTAAAAGTTATGACCATAGAGTTTTAGATGCTACTTGTGAGCAGCTCCTTGATACAGCTTTAAGAACTGGCGCAAAAATAGTTGGCCCAATCCCCCTCCCTACTAAAAGATCAACTATAACAGTTATCCGTGGAACCTCCTCTAACCAAAAAGATTCCCAGGAAGCTTTTGAGATAAAAACCCACAAAAGAGTTATAGATATAATAGAACCTACAGACAAAACTATAGATTCACTAATGTATCTTGAGCTACCTGCAGGGGTTGACATTGAGATTAAAATGTAAATTTCTTCAAATATCCGCAGGTGTGAACCTATTCCACCCCGGGGGTGTACATGAGGTGTGAGGAGCAGTTGCATATAGCCTCACGCTTGTGTTAAAATTTCCTCATCTGATGGAAAGATCAGGTTAATTTAACAATTTAAATTATTTTCAGTAAATTGTGCGTCCTTAAGCGAACTTGTACTGAGCGTAGTCGAAGCAGTCGAAGGATACGGCAATTGAAAAATTGCAGCAATTACTGAGTGAGAGCCTGAGCGCAGTCGAAGGCCTCACTCTTTTTTGTGGAGATATTATGATAAATACAATACTAGGAACTAAATTAAAAATGACATCTACATATGACTCTCGCGGTCATAGAGTTGGTGCAACTATTTTGAGAGTTTCTCCAAATTATATCACTCAAGTTAAAACAGTTGAAAAAGATGGATATTCAGCTTTCCAACTCGGAGTTGGAAGTAAAAAATCTGTTAAAAAAGCTCAAGTTGGGCACGCTAAAAAAGCAGGACTAGATAAAAAAATTAGATGGTTTAGGGAGATTAGAGTCAAGGGAGAAGGGGAAAGCGTAAAGGGTGAGATAGAGAATTTAAAACCTGGAACAGAAGTAACTCTGGCCCAGGTTTTTTCTGTTGGGGATGCTCTAAAGGTTACTGGGACTTCAAAAGGAAAAGGTTTTCAGGGTGGAGTTAAAAGATACAACTTCAGAGGTGGACCAAAAACCCATGGTCAATCAGATCGTCATAGAGCACCAGGTTCTATTGGTTCTGGCACTACTCCAGGAAGAGTTTATAAAGGCAAAAAAATGGCAGGGCACATGGGGGTAGAGAGAGTATCTTACAAAGGTTTAGAGGTTGTTGAGGTGGACAGAGAAAATAATTTAATCACTATAAAAGGTGGGATTCCAGGTTCAGTTGGAGGGTTAGTAATCTTAGAAAAACAAGGAAGAATAAAAGGTTATACTCCTCCACCTGAGGAAAAACCATCTGAGGAAGAAACTGAGGAAAAGAGTGCAGAAGATAATAGTGATGAGTCAAAACAAGAAAAAACTGAAACTCCTGCTGACTCAGTAAAAGAAGAAGCTAAAAAGGAGCAAAAAGAGAATGCCATCTAAAAAAGAGACAAAAGTGAAAAGTGAAAAATCAAAAGTTGAGACTTCTCGACTCGCTAGTGCTCGCTCGAAGAGTAAGGAAACCTTGTTCTCCTCGAATAAAACGAGTGATGCTGTTATTGTTCGAGCGAAGCCCGCCTTGCCGCGAGGCAGGTCGAGAACTACAAAATCTTCATTCTCAGTGCCTGTTTATTCTTTAGCCTCTGCTAGAGAATCTGGGAAAATGGAACTTCCTAAAGAATATTTTGGAGCAAAAGTAAATAAAGCATTGCTAAGGCAAGCCTTAAGAGTTTATCTGTCAAACCAAAAATCTCATTGGGCTTCTACTAAAACTAGAGGAGAAGTAGAAGGATCAACAAGAAAAATTTACAAACAAAAAGGCACTGGAAGAGCTCGCCACGGCGGTATAAGAGCTCCAATATTTGTAGGCGGAGGTATAGCTCTAGGACCTAAACCTAGAAAAGTAACCTTAGATTTACCTAAAAAAATGAAAAAGATGAGTTTAATTTCTGCTTTATCTGAAAAAGCTAGCTCAGGTGAAGTAGTTGGATTAACAGGAGCTGAAAAATCAACTGGCAAAACAAAAGAGATTGCTCAGCTTTTAAAGAAGATGAATACAAAATCAGTATTAATCGTTGTTGATAAAAGATCAGAAAATCTAGAAAGAGCTGCAAAAAATATTAAGCATGCTAATGTTCAACTGGTTAAAAACATAAATACATATGAGGTAATAAGATATAAAATTTTAATTTTAACTAAAGAAGCAGTAGCTGCGCTGGCATCAAAAGGAGAAGGTAAAGAATCAATATGATAAAACGGCCGCTTGTTTCTGAAAAATCAATGAATTTAACTAAATTAGGTTTTTATAGCTTTTTAGTGGATAAAAATATGGATAAAAATATGGTTAAGAAAGAGGCTCAAGATAAATTCAAAGTAGATGTATTAGAAGTAAGAATAATTAATGTCCCTGGAAAACTCAAATTACAAAGAACCAGAAAAGGTTATTTTCAAACTCAAGATAAGAAAAAAGCAATAATAAAGGTAAAAAAAGGGCAAAAAATACCTCTTTTTGAAAATTTAGGGGAGGAATCCTTCGGTAAAACTCAGGACGGGGAAGTTAGTGTTAAAACAGCTGAAGGAGAAGAAGTAGCTACTGTGAAAGAGAAAAAAAGTTTACTTAGAGGGACAAAAGTGAAAATAGAAACTGCGACTAAAAAAGAAGAAACTGATGAAAAAAAGAAAGGAGATAAGAGTAAGTAAACTTTATTGTCATCCTGAGGCGCGGGCCCCTTTAGGGAGGAAGGATCTCAAGACTAATAATTTAGAGATTGCCACCCGTTCGACTATCGCTCAGGGTAAACTAACGCCTCGCAATGACAAGTACAATAATATATGGCTTTAATTGAATACAAAGAAAAGACAAAAACAAGAAGGTTTAGTTCCCGAATGGAAAAACCAGGGAAGTTTGATAAAGCACCAAGGTCTTTAAAAGTTTTACTTAAAAAACACTCAGGAAGGTCTAATGGCCATGTAACAGTGAGACATCAGGGTGGAAGGCACAAAAGATATTATAGGGAAATTGATTTTAAAAGAAATAAATTTGGGATCCTCGGAAAGGTAGAAGCTTTTGAATATGATCCAAACAGAAATGTAAATATAGCTTTAATAAACTATTCAGACGGTGAAAAGCGATATATTTTAGCTCCAAAAGATTTGAAAGTTGGAGAAACAATAGTTTCTGATAAAAAAGCAGAAATTAAGGCTGGAAATGCACTTGAAATAAGAAATGTTCCAATAGGAACTATGGTTCACAACGTTGAGCTCATGCCCGGCAGAGGAGGCCAAATTGCGCGTTCTGCAGGTACTTCTTTAACAGTTCAGGCAAAAGAAGGAGGATTTGCACACTTGAAAATGCCCTCAGGTGAGATTAGAATGATTCCTTTAGGATCTTTAGCTACTATAGGTATGCTTGGAAATGAAGAGTATAAAAACTTACGTTTGGGTAAAGCCGGAAGAAGCAGACATTTAGGGATTAGACCAAAAGTAAGGGGAGTTGCAATGGATCCTGATTCTCATCCTCATGGTGGAGGAGAAGCTAGATCTGGTGTAGGTAGAAAATCTCCTATGACTTATTATGGCAAAAAAGCTGTTGGAAAAACTAGAAAAAAGAATAAATGGACATCTAAATTTATTTTAAAAAGGAGAAATTAACCCTTGTCATCCTGAGGCGGAGCCGAAGGATCTCAAGATTGATTAAAGATTTATGATTAATGATTTAAGAATAGACAGGAGAAAATAAATATGATCGAAGTGTTAAGTAAATTACCTGCGTGGACAAGAGAATATATAACAGCTGATGCTGATAATGATTTAAAACTACATGAAATTTATCTAGTTCCAAATAAAGAGGGTGAATTGGTAGTAAGAGCTTGGAGATTAGGCAGAGTTTATGAACCATACCTAATGGAAGATGATGAGGAAACTCCGAGAAAATCACATGAAAGTTGGGCTAAATATGTAAAAAATAGACCAGGTGGCTTAAAGAAAAGAGATGCACAAGGTAGACTTGGCTATGAAGTAGATATTGAAAAGTCAAGAAGATTCCAAAGAGTAGTGTTAAAAGGAAATGAGATTGTTTGGGTTAGCGATCAGGTAGATATGATTTGTAAATAAAGGAGGACAAAGTGGGTAGATCATTATCAAAAGGACCATATATTGATGCTAAATTACTTAAAAAAGTAATGAAGCAAAAGCAAGCTGGAGGTAGTAAAGACCCAATTAAAACCTGGGCTAGAGCTAGCCAGATCCCACCGGAATTTGTGGGACACACTTTTTTAGTACACCAAGGGAAAAACTTTATAACAGTGTTTGTTTCTGAAGGAATGGTAGGCCACAGATTAGGTGAATTTGCTCCAACAAGAACTTTTAAGGCACACGGAAAAATGACAGAAAAGAGTGTAGCTAAGACTTAAGGTAATGCTTCGACTACGCTCAGTAAATATTTCCTGAGTGAGAGAAGCGAATCGAAGGATTAAAAATGGAATACACAGCAATACAAAAAAATTTGGGACACACACCTCGCAAGCTACGGCTTGTGGCTGACATGATTAGAAAAATGACACCAGAGAAAGCTTTATTAACTTTAGAGTTTACAAACAAGGCTGCATCAGTTGATTTAATAAAAGCTATCAAAACAGCCCTAGCTAATGCAGGGAAAAAAGAAAATTTAAGTTTTAAGAAAATTGAAATTAATGAGGGAATGAAAATGAAGCGTTTACGAGTAGGAACAGCTGGTAGAGGTAGAGGAAGACCGTATAAGCGAAGGTTATCTCATATCAAAATCGTCTTGACAGACGAGTTAAATATCAAAGCTCAAATGCCAAATACCAAAATTGATAAGAAAAGAGACGGAAACGAGAAAGGAGTAGAACAGACAAAGAAAGGACCAGACGATTTGGCAGTAGGAACTGCTAAAGAAGAAAAAGTTGAGTCCAAATCTGTCTGAGAAAAATGGGACAAAAAATACATCCAATTGGTTTTAGGTTAGGTTCTGCAACAACCTGGGAGTCCAGATGGTTTGCTGACCCTAAAAAATATAAACAAAATGTAGCAGAAGATATAAAAATCAGAGAAATTTTAATGAAGAAACTGCGTCTTGCAGGAATAACAAAAGTGGATATTGAACGAGCTATAAATAAACTTAAAGTAATAATTTATGTTTCACGACCTGGAATTCTAATCGGAAGAGGTGGTAGCGGTCTTTCAGAGCTCAAAAAATTCCTTTTGAAGCATTTAGAGATTAAAGAAGAAGCTTCTTTAGAAATTGTACCAATGGATATCAAATCTCCAGACCTTTCTGCTTATTTAATAGCACAAAATGTAGCAGAACAAGTTTCCAAAAGACTTCCAGCTGCAAGAGTTATGAATCAAGCAGTCGAAAAAGTTATGCGGGCTGGGGCAAAAGGAGTGAAAGTAGCCTTGTCAGGAAGAATCGGTGGAGCAGAAATTGCAAGAAGAGAATGGAAAGCTAAAGGGGCAATGCCTCTTCACACCTTAAGATCTGATATTGATTTTGCAAGCTATCCAGCTCTAACCAAATCAGGTTACGTTGGAGTTAAAGTTTGGATAAATAAGGGAGAATCTAAAATATGATTTACGATTTAAGATTTATGAATATAAAAAATATAGGAGGTAAACAGATTTAAGGTCGTAGTGGACAATTCGGCAGATAATGTCGGTTGAAACCACAAAGAAACGTCCGAATTTGTCCAAGCAAATGGCACTTTTAGTACCAAAAAGAGTAAAACACAGAAAAGCTTTTAAAGGCAAAAGAGCTGGACTAGCTACCCGCGGAGAGATAATTGAGTTTGGCCAGTTTGCTCTTAAAGCTTTAGATCGAGGTTTTGTTGATTCAAGACAAATTGAAGCTGCCAGGCGTGCTATGGCACACTATACCCAGCGCGGAGGACGTATCTGGATTAGGATTTTTCCGGATAAACCTGTTACAAAACATCCTGCCGAGTCCCGTATGGGATCTGGGAAGGGTGATGTTGTAGGTTATGTTGCTGTTGTAAAACCAGGGACAATTCTTTTTGAAATGGGAGCAGTAAATGAGGTAGTAGCAAAAGAAGCTATGAGACTGGCAGGACACAAGATAGGAATAAAAACAAAATTTATTGTTAAAGAATAGACGTATGAAAAAAAATGCATTAAATGAAATAAAAAAAGCAGAAATTAAAGCTTTGAGAGAAAAAATTCAGGAAGCAAAAAAAGAACTAAGGGAATTTAAATTCGATCTAAATTTAGGAAAATTAAAAGACAAAAGAAAAGTCTATAAAAAAAGAAAGGATATTGCACAGATGATGACGATTTTAAGACAGAAAGAGATGCTCGAGGAATTAGAGTCTAGAGTCAAGAAGCAAGAATCTAGTGAAAAAGTTGTTGAACAAAGAAAGGAGAAAAGTACCAAGAACCAAGTAACAAGTACCAAATAAATATTTAATAACCAATTTGGAAAACTTGAAATTTGGATACTTGAAAAACTTAGATAAACATGATTGGAAGAGTTGTATCAAATAAAATGACAAAAAGTGCAGTTGTTTTGGTAGAAACTAAAAAAAGACATCCTTTATATGGAAAAATTTTTAATAGATCAAAGCGGTTTTTAGTTGATGATCCGCTGGGGGTAACTGAGGGTGATGTTGTTGAGATTATAAAGTCAAA
The DNA here is from genome assembly GCA_964459095.1 of uncultured Gammaproteobacteria bacterium. GTDB lineage: Bacteria > Patescibacteriota > Microgenomatia > Daviesbacterales > UBA10151 > CAYWKL01. The sequence goes on along the minus strand of CAYWKL010000010.1, from coordinate 7,579 downwards.
ACCAATTTCTAAAAATAAACATTTCCAGATAAAAAAAATCTTAGGTAAAGATTTTCTAGCTTTGGGGGAAGAGGCTTTAAAAAAGGAGGCTAAAGAAGCTATTGAGCAAGTTCTTCCAGAGGAATCTGAGGAAAAGAATAAAGAAGAAACGAGTGATGAATCAGAACCTGAGATGAAAAAAGAAAAAACTAGTAAAAAGAATCAAACAAAAAAGGAGGAAAACGGTAAATAGGTTGTAGTGGACTTTTTGGCAGAAAATGCCAGCTGAAAGATCCATGGTATGACCAAAAATGTCCAAAACATTATGGTTCAACACAGAAGTATGTTAAATGTTGCAGATAATTCAGGAGCTAAAAAACTCCAAGTAATCCAGCTTTTGGGTGGATCTGGAAAAAGATTTGGAAGAGTTGGTGAAGTTTTAGTAGCAGTTGTTAAAGGTGCGGATCCTAACGGACAAGTTAAAGACGGCGAAATTGTTAGAGCTGTTTTAGTTAGGGCAAAAAAAGAATCAAGGAGAGCAGATGGATCTCACATAAAATTTGATGACAATGCTGGAGTTGTTGTTGACAAAGACAATAACTTAAGGGCAACAAGAATTTTTGGGCCAATAGCAAGAGAAGTTAGAGACTCTGGATTTTCAAAAATTGTTTCTCTAGCACCGGAGGTTTGGTAACTTATGAATAAACTAAAAAAAGGAGACAAGGTAAAAGTATTACTAGGCAAAGACAATGGTAAACAAGGCTCTGTTGAAAGAGTTCTAATAAAGAAAAACCTGGTCTTTGTTGCAGGAGTAAATATGTACAAAAGGCATGTAAAAAAACAAGGGACTATTGAAGGAGGAATTATTGAAATAATAAAACCTGTCCATATCTCAAATCTAGCCTTAATTTGTCCAAACTGCCAAAAAAGTACAAGAGTTAAATTTAATGTTGCCAACGGAGAAAAACTAAGGATTTGTACTAAATGCAAAAAGGAAATCAAATGAATATTAGGTTAAAAGATAAATACGAAAAGCAAGTTAAACCAAGATTAAAAGAAGAATTAAGTTTAAAAAATGACTTGAGTGTCCCAAAACTTCTTAAGATTGTTGTAAATATGGGAATTGGTGAGGCAAAAGATGATGCAGGGGTTTTGGATAAACAAAAAATTAATATAACTGCAATAACAGGACAAAAACCAGTTACAACAAAAGCTAAAAAATCCATTGCTTCCTTTAAATTAACACAAGGCTCTCCAATAGGATTGATGACAACTCTAAGGGGAGATAGAATGTACGTCTTTTTAGATAAATTAATAAGTATAGTTTTACCAAAGGTGAGGGATTTTAGAGGATTATCTGAGGATTCTTTTGATCCTAAAGGAAATTTTAATTTAGGTTTAAGAGAGCTTAATATATTCCCTGAGGTTGATTTTAAAAACATTGATAGATCAAGGGGTCTGCAGATTACAATAACAACCTCTGCAAATTCTAAAGAAGAAGGGAAAAAGTTACTGGAACTTCTAGGAGTACCTTTTAAAAAAAATGGCTAAGACAAGTAATATTGTAAAAAAGAAATTTAAATATGAGGTTCAAAAAGTAAACAGGTGTTTAAGGTGTGGTAGGTCACGTGGGTATCTAAGAAGATTTGGTCTTTGTAGAATATGTTTTAGAGAATTTGCATATAAGGGGCAGTTACCGGGAGTAAAAAAAGCCAGCTGGTAGAAAAATTTATGCGCGACACAATTGCAGATGCATTGATAAGAATAAAAAATGGATACAAAGCTTCCAAGCTTGAGGTTTTTGTACCCTTTTCAAAGCTTACACTTGAAATAATAAAACTTCTTGAGAAAGAAGGTTATGTTGCAGGATTTAAGGAAACTCAAAAAGATGCGGTCCCTAAAGAAAGAGGGGTAATGGTTTCGCTTAAATATAGTGGTAAAAAAGCTGCTCTAACTGATGTAAAAAGAATATCAAAGCCAGGTTTACGAGTTTATAAAGGAAAAAGAGAGCTCCCAAGTGTTTTAAACGGACTTGGAATAGCAATAATTTCTACCCCAAAAGGTATTATGAATGATAGTCAAGCAAAAAAGGAGGGCGTAGGCGGAGAAGTAATGGCCTATGTTTGGTAAGTATATGTCAAGAATAGGGAATGCACCGGTACAAATACCAAATGGAGTTGAGGCTTCAATAACAGGAAGTGAGATATTGGTTAAAGGCCCTAAAGGAGAGTTAAAACTAATGCTTAGACCAGAGGTTAAAGCAGAAGTTAAAGAAGGACAGGTTGTTGTTCAAAGAAAAAATGATGAAAAGTTGTCCAAGTCATTGCACGGTTTAACAAGAGCTTTAATAAATAACATGGTCAAAGGAGTAACAGAGGGTTGGACTAAAAACTTAGAAATGGTTGGTGTGGGCTATAGAGCTCAAGGAGGAGGAGATAATTTACACTTAAGTGTAGGTTTTTCACATCCAGTTAATTTTAAGGCTCCAGCGGGGATAACTTTAAGCATTGCTGACAACACAAAGATTTCAGTATCAGGTATAGATAGGGAATTAGTGGGACAAGTAGCTGCAAACATTAAAGCTATAAAACCTCCTGAGGTATATAAAGGTAAGGGAATAAGATACGAAGGCGAGTATGTAAGAAAAAAGCCTGGTAAAGCAGGAAAAGTAGTAGTAGGAGGAGCAAAGTGACGCTTAGCGTCATCCTGAGGAGCCATTAAGGCGACGAAGGATCTAGAATTATATGTTAAAGATTAGCAGACAAAGGAGACATAAGACTTTAAGAAAAAAGATTACTGGTTTAGAAAATAAACCAAGACTTGCTGTATTTAAATCAACACAACATATTTATGCTCAAATTATTGATGATAATAAAAATAAAACTTTGGCTTCTGCCTCAGATGCTAAGTTAACAGGAACTAAGAAAGAAAAGGCTGGTTTAGTTGGTGAAGCTATTGCAGAAAAGGCAAAAAAGCTAAAAATTAAAAAAATAGTTTTTGACAGAGGTGGATTTAAATACCATGGTAGGATTGCTGTTTTAGCAGAAGGAGCAAGAAAAGGAGGACTAGAATTTTAGTAAAGTCAGTACAAGCTTGAGAAAGAGAATATGGAAAACACACAAAAAATAAATACAAATAAACAAAACGGACAGAATCAAAGAAATGGGGGATATAATCAGCGTGGTGGTTTTGGTGGGCAAAGATATGGAAACAGAAACCCAAATATGAGAGGCGGTCAAGGTGGCCCGAACCGCCCAAATGAGGGTGAGTCTGAGTTTTTTGAAAAAGTAGTCCAAGTAAACAGAGTTTCTAAAAAAACTCAAGGAGGAGATAAAAGATCTCTTTCAGTCGTTGTTGTTGTTGGGGATAAAAAAGGTAAAGTTGGGGTGGGTTTAGGGAAGGCAGCTGATGTTCAATCCTCAGTTGCCAAAGCCACAACCTATGCAAAAAAACACCTAATTAGCGTTCCTTTAAAAGAGGAAAGAACAATACCACACGAAGTTTATATCAAATATGGTGCTGCAAAAGTCTTGCTCAAACCTGCTCCCAAAGGAACAGGTGTTATTGCAGGAGGGGCTGTAAGGGTCGTTGTTGAGGCAGCAGGAATTAATGATATTGTTTCAAAAACACTGGGGACAAAAAATAAGGCTTCAAATGTGTATGCAACTTTGGAAGCCTTGAAAAGATTAAAGAAAGGATAAAAATGAAACTGGATAAATTGCCAAATATGGTTAGAAGATCTAAAAAAAGAGTTGGACGCGGTATAGCCTCAGGTAAAGGAAAAACTGCTGGGAGAGGAACAAAAGGACAAAAAGCAAGAGGGAAAATCTCCTCTGATTTCTCAGGAGGGGGCCTTCCCCTATACAAAAAAATTCCATTTTTAAGAGGTAGCAGAAATAAAAAAGTTTCTCCTAAAAGTTTAATTGTAGGTCTTTCTGATATTTCTAAACTAAAGAAAAATACAGAAGTTACAATTGAGACTTTAGTCTCACAAAGCTTAATTAAGACTTCAGATGCTAAAAAATACGGAGTTAAAATTCTGGATAGAGGAGAAATAACAGTGCCTTTGGTAATTAAGCTTCCGATTTCAAAATCGGCTGCAGAAAAAATAATTAAAGCTGGAGGAAAAATTGAATAACTTTATTACACCTTTTATAAATGCTTTTAAAATACCGGATCTTAGAAGAAAAATCCTCGTAACTTTACTTATCTTAATTATTTTTAGAGTAGTAGCACACATTCCTGTTGGAGGAGTGGATATAGCAGGTTTAAAAAATCTTTTTCAATCAAATCAACTTCTAGGACTTTTGGATATTTTTTCAGGAGGGACTTTAGCTAACTTTTCTGTAATATCCCTGGGGCTTAATCCATATATTAATGCCTCAATCATTATGCAGCTTTTAACAATGGTTTTCCCAAAACTTGAGGAACTTTCTAAAGAGGGTGAGCAAGGAAGACAAAAGATAAACCAATACACAAGATATTTAACAGTACCCTTGAGCTTAATTCAGTCTATTGGAATGTATACTTTACTCAAAAGCCAAGGTTTAGTTACAGCCAACATACCTTTGGAAATTCTGACAATTGTTGTAAGTATGGCTTCAGGAACTTTATTTTTGATGTGGCTTGGTGAGCTGATAAGTGAGTATGGGATAGGAAATGGAATCTCAATTCTAATTTTTGCAGGAATTGTTGTGAGAGCTCCAGTAACTTTATTCCAAACTATCTCAATTATTGATCAACAACAACTCCTCACTCTTTTGCTTTTTGTACTTGGAGCAATTGGTATTATTGCTGCAGTCGTGTTTGTTAATGAGGGAAGGCGCCAAATCCCAATTCAATATGCAAGGCGCTACTTGGGGAATAGAAACGGGGCAGGAGCTAAAACATATTTGCCTTTAAGAGTTAACCAGGCAGGTGTTATACCTATTATTTTTGCAATCTCGCTGGTTTTAATGCCCTCTTTTGCAGGACAATATTTAAGCCAATCGAGTCAACCAATGCTACAAAATATAGGTAGGTTTCTAGCTCTAAATTTTCAATCAAACTCTCTAGCTTATAATTTAACATATTTTCTTTTGGTAATAGGGTTTACTTATTTTTACACTGCAGTTATTTTTAACCCTACAAAAATTGCTGATGAAATTAAAAAATATGGTGGTTTTGTCCCAGGAATAAGACCAGGAAGCACAACTGCAAAATATTTAAATTATATTTTGGTAAGAGTAACGCTGGCTGGTGCTATATTTTTAGGCTCAATAGCAATTCTTCCTTCAATTGCTTCATCGCTAACAGGTGTTACAACCCTAGTTATAGGGGGAACATCACTTTTGATAGTTGTCTCAGTTATTTTGGATACTGCAAAACAGTTCGAATCTAAATTAGTTGAGCGAAACTACGAAGGATTCCTAAAGAAATAATTATTAGATAACAAGCGAACAATGAACATATTAATTACTGGTTTAATGGGTAGTGGAAAATCTACTCAGGCAAAACTTCTGGCAGACTATCTGAATTTGTGTTTTTTAACAACAGGAGATGTTTTAAGACAAATTTCAAAAGAGGATTCGGATCTAGGACGATATTTAAAAGATGCGTTAAGTAAAGGAGAAATGGTTGATGATCGGATTGTCGCAGATCTGATAAAAAAAAGATTGGAAGCTCCTGATGCAAAAAATGGATTTGTTTCAGATTCATACCCAAGAAGGATTTCCCAAGTTGGGTATTTTGACCCAAAACTTGATTTAATTTTTTTTCTAAATGTTGACCCAAACGAGGCTAAAAAAAGGCTTCTAGCAAGAGGAAGGCCTGATGACACTCAAAGATTGATTGATCTGCGCCATAAAACACAAGGCAAAGGTATAGAAGAGCTGGTTGATTCCTACAGAGGGAAAATTAAGGTTATTGATATTGATGCATCAGGCAGTGTAAATGACACTTTCAATAGGATAAAGGAGTACATAGATGCCCATCGCTCCTAGAACTTCTGAAGAGCTGAACTTAATGAGAAAAAGCGGGAAGATTTCTGCTCTAGCTTTAAGACAGGCTTTGGATGCATCAATTCAAGGAGCATCACTCTTGGAGATAAATAAGGTAGCTGAGGATGAAATTTTAAAATTAGGTGGGGAGGCCTCATTTAAAACAGAATCTGGATATAATTTTGCTACATGCTTAACTGTTAACTCCGAGGTTGTGCATGGTATCCCAAGAGACATTAAACTAAAATTAGGTGACATTTTAAGCATAGATGTTGGAGCAATATATAAAGGATGGCATACAGATACAGCTTGGAGCAAAGTAGTTGGCAAGGCTGACAATGAGTTTTTAAAAGTTGGAGAAAAAGCGCTGTGGGCTGGGATAGATCAGGCTGTAGATGGGAATAGAGTAGGAGACATTTCAGCAGCTATCCAAAATATTGTTGAAGCCTCAGGATATAAAATTGTAAGAAGTTTAGTCGGCCATGGAGTCGGAAAAAAACTCCATGAAGATCCGGAAGTACCTGGATTTGGTTCTAAAGGAACAGGACCTTTGCTCAAAGCAGGGCAGACTTTAGCTATTGAGGTGATTTATACCGCAGGTTCGGGGGAGGTTGAGCACTCAAGCGATGGCTGGACAATAGTTAGCTCTGATGGATCCATGGGGGGGTTGTTTGAAATGAGTGTAATAGTAGGGAAAAAGAGCGCTGAAGTGCTAACTGACTGGAAGCAAGTTTAGGATAAGAGGAACGAGGACTTAGTGATGAATCAATAAACAAAAGACTCATCATTCTTATACCCCTATCCTCGTTTCTTGATATTATGGGGTTGTATTTCGAGGCTAACTCTGGTAGACTATTATGACTTTAAAATGGTATTTTAAGCCACTTTAAGAGAAATTATTACGTAATGGACAATAATGAATGATGTTATAGAAGTTGAAGGTGTTGTTGTTGAAGTTTTGCCGAACACCTTGTTTAGAGTAAGAATAACAAGAAGTGATGATCTGCCAGAGCTAATTGGTAGAGTTATACTCTGTCATATTTCAGGCAAGATGAGAATGCACTACATTAAGCTTTTAACAGGAGATAAAGTAAAACTTGAGATGAGTCCTAAATATGATTTGGAAAAAGGAAGGATTACATTTAGAGCAAAGTGACACTAAATTGTCATTCTGAACTTGATTCAGGATCTGTACAATATAGATTCCCGCTTTCGCGGGAATGACAAGAAGGGTTGATAAATTTATGAGAGTACAAAGTTCTATTAAAAAAAGATGTAAATTTTGCAAAATCGTTAAACGCGAAGGGGTTTTATATGTGATTTGCCCCAGAGACCCTAAGCATAAACAACGTCAGGGATAAAGTGATTTATGATTTACGATTTAAGATTAAAACAAACATAGAAAGGGAAAAAATTGAGGTCGTAGTGGACTTTTTGGCAGAAATGTTAAATTGAGTAGTTGAAGATACGACCAAAAATGTCCAAGAAAAATTTATGGCTAGGATAGCAGGAGTTGATTTACCAAATGAGAAAAGAGTTGATATAGGTTTAACCTATATTTTCGGTATTGGAAGATCTAATGTAGTCCCTATTTTAGCTGAAGCTAAAGTAGATGGTTCTAT
>CAYWKL010000009.1:0-30828 GCA_964459095.1 uncultured Gammaproteobacteria bacterium | reverse complement strand
TCCAAAATCTGTGGATAAAATTAGCTAGTTTTTTTGGATCCGAAGAATAAGAAAGCTTTGGCATAAATAATGATTAAATAATGATAGACTAGTCTATCATACCAAAATCACAAAAAGAGTTTACTTTTACAGGTTAAGGGGTTTTATGGTTGGGTTTGGAAGAACAACTCTTTGCCTTTCTAATTGACTCATAGTTTGAGATTATAGACCAGCTACTTTTAATTGTCAATTAGAATTATTTAAAGCTCAATAGGTTTACCTGAAAAACCAAATCTTAGAAAATCTGAGATAAAACCTATTGCTTGTATTGGCCAGGTTAGGATTACCATGTAAAATCCTGGGCTTAAAAATCCCAAGGCTGGCCAATGGTAAAAAAGTGCAAAACAAACTGCAAAAATAAGTCCTATTACAAAATATAGTGCTGCTATTAAACTAATTAGTTTTTCCGTTTTCATTGTTTACAACTATTTTTTCTTTTGAGGAAACTACTGTTGCTGCTGCAACTTTCTCACCAGGCTTTACTCTCATTAATATTACACCCTGAGTTTGCCTTTGCAAAGTTGGGACTTCTTTTAAATTTAGTTTTATTAATTGACCTTTAGTTGAGGTTAATACTAAAGTATCAACCAAACCTGAGATAACCTCTGCTGTGACAATTTCCCCTGTTTTTTCAGTCACTTGGGCTGCTTTTATACCTGAGCCTCCTCTTCCTTGTCTTTTCCAGGAAGAAAGTTGTGTTTTTTTACCTAAACCATTTTTCATTACAACTAAAAGTTGATCATTTTGATTGCTTACTAAATTCATTGAGACAACCTCATCGTCTTTTGAAAGCATAATTCCTCTTACTCCAGAAGTATCTCTATGAGTAGGTCTTACTTGAGATTCACCAAAACGAATTGACTGACCGCGTCTCGATACTATGATTACATCGTTTTCCCCACTTGTGGGAACTACCCACGATAATTCATCACCGCTATCTAGTTTTATAGAAATAAGTCCATTTTTTCTAATATTTGCATACTCCTCTACTGCAGTTTTTTTAACATTCCCTCTTTTTGTACACATAAACAGATATTTTGTTTTGTCTTTAGCGCGCGTTGTAAGCATTGCTGTAAGTTTTTCCCCTTGCTCAACATTAATTAAATTAACAATTGCTTGTCCCTTAGCAATTCTTGATGTTTCTGGAATTTCCCAAACTTTAATTTGAAAAACCCTTCCCTTGTCTGTAAAAAAAAGTAGATTATCCAGCGTTTTTGTATAGAAAATGTGGGATACAGCATCTTCTTCTTTAGTTGTAATTCCTGAAACACCTTTGCCTCCACGGGCCTGAATCCTAAAGCTCATTGGGGATTGGCGCTTTACGTATCCCCCTTCTGTTACTGTAACTATTGTTACCTCGTCTGCAACCAAATCTTCCTCAGAAAACTCCCCAACTTTTTGTTTATAAACGCGAGTTTTTCTATCATCGCCGTACCTATCTTTAATCTTTATAATTTCATCTTTTATAATTTTTAATATTTTTTCAGGGTAAGCCAATAAATCTTCAAGATATGCTATTAACTCCCTAACCATTTTTATTTCATCTTCTATTTTTTGTCTCTCCAGTGCTGCTAAACGCCTAAGCTGCATATCCAAAATAGCTAAAGATTGAATCTCTGTTAATTTAAATTTAGCCATTAAGTTAATTTTTGCCTCGTCAGCGTCTTTGCTTTTTTTAATTGTGTCTATTACCTCATCAATATTGTCTACAGCAATTTTTAACCCTTCTAAAATATGTTCTCTGGCTTTTGCTTCTTTTAATTCAAACTCAGATCTTCGTCGTACAATAACCTGCCTGTGCCTAATAAATTCTTCTAAAACATGTTTTAGGGTCATTAAATGAGGTACTCCATCAGACAACGCCACCATGTTTACATTAAAAACTGACTGAAGTGCTGTGTGTTTATATAAATTATTTAAAACTGATTGGGGCTTACCGTCTCTTTTAAGCTCAAGAACAATTCTCATTCCTTTCCTGTCTGACTCATCTCGCAAGTCCGCAATTCCCTCCAATTTTTTCTCTTTTACTAAATCTGCAATTCTCGCAATTAATGTAGCTTTATTAACCTGATAAGGAAGCTCGGTTATAATAATGTCAAAGCGGCCGGATTTTGTTTCCTCAATTTCAGCTTTAGCCCGCATTACAATTCTTCCTTTTCCAGTGGCATATGCTGCTAAAATTTCAGAGGAATCGTAAATAGAAGCTCCTGTTGGAAAGTCCGGTCCTTTAATAAATTTCATTAAATCCTCAACAGTAGCTTCTGACTGGAAAACGCTTGGGTCTTTTATAACTTCTCTTGTTTGTCCCAAACCCTCAATTGTTTCTGGTCTTTTGCTGTCGGGTTTTAAAGGATGCTCAATCATATAAATCAACGCATCGGTTACTTCACCTAAATTGTGTGGAGGAATTTGGGTTGCCATTCCAACAGCAATACCAGAAGCACCATTTAGTAAAAGATTAGGGATAACAGCTGGTAGTAAGGTTGGTTCTTCCGTAGTTCCAGAATAATTATCAATAAAATTTACAGTATCTTTATTTATGTCCCGGAGCAGTTCGTCAGCTATAGGAGAAAGCCTTGCTTCAGTGTACCTCATGGCTGCCGGTGAATCTCCATCAACTGAGCCAAAATTTCCTTGGCCATCAACCAGCATATACCTCATTGAAAAATCCTGGGCCATTCTAACCATAGCTTCATAAACAGGAGCATCACCGTGTGGATGGTAGTTTTTCAAAACCTCACCAACAACAGCAGCAGATTTTTGATACCTACTGGTATGGTGTAAATTTTGCTGCTGCATTGCATAAACTATTCTTCTCTGGACTGGTTTAAGGCCGTCACGGACATCTGGAAGGGCGCGGGAGACTATAACCGACATTGCATAATCCAAATAGGATTTCTGCATTTCATCTGTAAGAGAAATAGGTTCAATTTTACCGATATCTGCCATAAAAAAAGGGTTTTCCCCTATATGGGTATTTTAACATCTACAAGCTCAATAAACTAGGGTTAATGAGGTCTAATCAATATCATTGAATTATCCTCAATAGCTTGACAACTCGGGGTTGGAAGTATATTGACAAGTCGGGAATTACTCAAGAAAAGCCTTAGCAAATTAGCAACTCCTTTTCTTTTTTTATCTGGATGTTTTTAGCTTTTTCTCTTTCTCAAAACGTTCAATTGCCAGTGTTATTAGTTTGTCTATTAGTTCAGTTTGAGATATACCAGAAGCTTCCCAAAGTTTTGGGTACATACTTATATTAGTAAAACCAGGAATTGTATTAATTTCATTTACTAATACCTCACCGTCTTCTTTTAAGAAACAATCTACTCTACCCAAACCTTCACAGTTTAAAGCTTTAAATGTTTGGATTGAGAGTTCTTGGACTCTTTTGACTATTTTTTCTGGCAAATTAGCTGGGATTATAGCTTCTGCTCCATTTTCGTCAATGTATTTTGCTTCATAAGAATAAAATTCGTGATTTGGTTTAATCTCACCAGGAATGGAGGCTATCGGATTTTCATTACCTAACACCGAGCATTCTATCTCTCTTGCCTTAACTGCTTCTTCTAGTAAGATTTTATTGTCAAAAGAGAAAGCATTTTTTACAGCCCTCTTAAAGTCAGATTTTCGTTTTACCTTGGTAATACCAACAGAAGATCCTAAATTCGCAGGTTTAACAAAAATAGGCAAACCTAAATTTTTTATTACCTTTTCAAAACTAAATTCCTCACCTTTTCTGAAAACTAAAAATTTAGCTACAGGTATACCTGAATCTCTAAGTAATCGTTTCATCACATCTTTATCCATTCCTACTGCAGAGCCTAAAACTCCTGCTCCCACAAATGGTAAATTAGCTAATTTTAAAAGTCCTTGAATAGTCCCGTCTTCCCCATAAGGACCATGTAAAACTGGAAAAACAACATCAATTGAGTTAGAACTAGGTAAATCTGAGATGCTCATAAGTTGATCTGACTGTCTACCAGTTACTAGAGCAACTTCCTGAATTGAGGAATTCAAGGCAATTAGTTTAGGATTAGTATCGTTTATTAAATATTGAGAAGATTTAGGAAGTAACCATTTACCATTTTTATCTATACCTATCAGTAGAGGCTCATATTTTTCTTTATCTAATGCATTAATAATATTTTTTGCAGATTGGAGGGAAACTTCATGTTCAGCAGACTTTCCTCCGAAAATAATAGCTACCCTGATCCTTTTTTTCATCTAAATACTTTAATAACTGCTTGGTTAAACTTTCTTCCTCTATCAAACTCGTTATGAAATAAGTTAAAAGATGTAGCCCCTGGGGAGAAAAGTACAACTTCTATAGGATGGTCCATCCCTCCTTGTTTTAGCTTTCCACCCTTGGGGTGCAAAGCTAAATCTTTCTTTAATATAGGACTGGTAAGGTTTTTTTTAACATCTTTTAGTAAACTTTCTAAATTGTTGTACACCCCTTTGATTTTATTTCTTTTTGCCATCCCTTTTTGGATTTTATCTGTTGCAGTGCCCTCTAAAAAGTAAACCTCCTTTGTTTTTTCATCTATAGCTTTTGCAAAATCTTTGTATTCTAAACCCTTGTCTTGACCTCCTGCTATTAAAATGCAGTTTGGAAAACTATTTAATGCGTGGGTTGCAGAATTTGGATTTGTGGCAGTTGTATCATTATAAATTTTAATTCCTTTATAAACTTTTATTAACTGCATTCTAAACTCCACTCCTTTAAATTGTGCAGATCTTTTTAAAAGCTTTTTCTCATCTATTCCCAGCGACTTTCCTACTTCAACAGCAACAGAAATGTTTTCTAAATTATGGAGACCTTTTAATTTTGGATTAAAATTCGCTGGCAGATTATTTTTTGAATAGTAAATAATTTTAGAATTAATTCCTTTTAAGAATTTTTTAGAAGTTGTAACTTCATCATCTTTGCACAAAAACAAAAAATCCCCTTTCTTTTGATTTTTAGCAACTAATCTTTTTGCATTTGAATATTCTTTAAAACTTTTGTAATAATCTAAATGATCAGGAAAAATATTTGTAATAACAGAATATTTAGGAGAAAGTTTGTGTTCATCAAATGCTTCCATTTGAAAACTTGAAAGTTCCAATACAATTAAGGATTTTTCTTTAATAAATGGAATGGTATCGAGAACAGATTTGCCAATATTTCCTGCAAACAAAACATTTTTTAAATCAGTTCTAATAATTTCATAAATCAAAGAAGATGTTGTTGATTTCCCTTTTGTTCCAGTTACACCAATAATCTGGGAAGGTTTAGCAAACTGCAAAAAAATTCCCATATCCATTTCAATTTGTTTGTTTAATTTTCTGGCGTATTTTAAATACTTATTATTAGGAAGTAGTTTGGGGTTTCTGATAATTAGATCTGCCCAGTCTATATCTTCAAATTTGTGTTCACCCAAAGTATAAGAAATATTTTTAAACTCTTTTAACTCCTTAAGTGATGGTTTTAACTGTTTTGCAGATTTTAAATCAGTCACTTTTACTTTTGCGCCGCTTCTAGCAAAAAACTTTGCAGCTCCTAAACCACCCTGGTTTAAACCTAATCCAAGAATTAGTACTTTTTTGTCTTTGTAAATTTTTTTCGGGTTTTTCAAGAAAGAATGCTCCTTGCAATTTTATCTATATCTCCTGCTCCCTGAAAAATAATTACATCAAATTTACTAGCAGCAAGTTTTGCAAAAACTCCAACCTGATCTTTTGGGCCCAGATATGAAACGTTTTTTTTGCTAACAGCATTAACTAACTTTTTACTTGATGTTAGACCAGTATCAACCTCTCTTGAGGGATAAATATCAATAATTGAGATTTGATCAACATTTAATTTTTTAAAAACTTTTACAAAGTCGCTAAAAAGAGTTTTAGTTCTAGAAAACATATGTGGTTCATAAATTAACCAGATTTTTTTCTTAGGAAATTTTTTTCTAAAAGCATTAATAGTTTCTCTTATTTCTGTTGGGTGATGTCCAAAATCAGAAATAACCTCTGTATCCTTTATTTTTTCTAAAAACTCCATTCTTCTTCCAATTCCTAAGTAAGTCATTAGTGAATTCCTGATGGTTGTTGGATCAAGACCTAGTGATAAACCTACCTGAAAAGCAGCTGAAGCATTTAAAACATTAAACTCCCCTATTACCTTTAAAGGAAAGTCTATAAGCTTATCAGAGTAATCAGTGATTAGGTTCACACCCTTGGGGTAGGAAGCTAGAGTTTCTTTAACTACAGGATCTGAGAAATTGGCAAAGATTTTTTGTTTAGTTTCTCTCAAGAATTTTTTAAAAGATTTTTTATAGTCCTCAAAATTTTTAAAATATTCGGGATGATCCATTTCAATATTTGTGACAACACTAAAATCTGGTTTAACATGAAAGAAATTATCATTAAATTCATCTGCTTCTACTACAAAATATTTAGACTTACCCTTTCTAAAATTTGTTCCCCAACTAGGAACAATTGCTCCTAAAACTACTGTGGGGTCTAATTTTAAGTCTTCTAAAATTTTGGCAATCATCGCAGTTGTAGTAGATTTGCCATGTGTCCCACAAACAGCTATTACAAACTTGTCTTTCATCAGGTACTCACCCAAAAATTCATGCCAGGTGATTACTGGGATATTTTTACTTCTAGCCTCTTCTAATTCTGGATTTTTAGGATCTAAGGATAAAATTGCAGGAGTAATTACTAAAAGATCTATATAGCCCCTGTCATCGCGAGCGTCAGCGTGGCGATCTTGATTTAGAGATTGCTTCACTTCATTCGCAATGACATTGCTTGTTACACCTCGGAGGTGTGATGTTGAGTGACCTTTTATTAAAATACTTTGGTCAAAATTTTGGGTGAACTCATTAAAAGGTTCAATATCACAACCAGTTACTTCAAATCCTTGGGCTTGAGCCAAGGCTGCTGCAGCAGATTCCCCACTCCCTCCTATTCCTAAAAAATGAATTCTCATAGGTGTAATTCTATCAAGTTTGGGCAAGCAAATATACTTCGTCTTAAAGAAAGGGTGTGAAGCTAAATCACCCTCCGGGTGTTATTTGCCGGGTATTATTTGGTTAGACATCAAGGATTGCCTGTTTGGCGTGGGTTTGAATGAAGCGTTTGCGCGGTGGGACCTCATCCCCCATTAACATTGTAAAAACTTGGTCTGCCAAAGCTGCATCCTCAATTGTTACCTGCTTCAAAACTCTATTTTCTGGATTCATTGTTGTTTCCCAAAGCTGATCTGGGTTCATTTCCCCTAAACCTTTATACCTTTGGATAATCACAGAACTTTTTTTAGTTGTCACAGTGTCATTCTGATGGGCCACTGGCCCAGAAGAATCTAAATTAGATCCTTCACTATCGTTCAGGATGACAGAAGCATCCTGTGACTTTTTGCCAGCTTGTCCATCAGACATTGCTTTTAGAATCTGATCGCGTTCCGTATCAGAGTATGCATATTTAATGTCCTTTCCCTTCTGAACTTTAAAAAGTGGAGGTTGGGCTATATAAATATAACCTTTTGTAATTAGCTCTGGTAAATACCTGAAGAAAAAAGTGAGGAGCAATGTTCTTATGTGAGACCCATCAACATCTGCATCTGTCATTAAAATTATTCTGTGGTATCTGACTTTGTCATATGAAACCGTATCCCCTATTCCTGTACCTAAAGCTATTACCAAAGCTTTAATTTCCTCAAATTCTAAAATTTTATCTAACCTTGCTCTCTCTGTATTTAAAATCTTACCTTTTAAGGGCAGAATAGCTTGGGACTTTCTATCCCTTCCTTGCTTTGCTGACCCTCCAGCTGAATCTCCCTCAACAATATATATCTCAGATAAAGCAGGGTCTTTTTCTTGGCAATCTGCTAGCTTACCAGGAAGAGTCATCCCCTCTAAAGCTCCTTTTCTTAAAACTGCATCTTTTGCAGCTCTTGCTGCCATTCTAGCTTTTGCTGCAAGCCAAACTTTTTCTACAATTTTTTTAGCCTCTCCTGGATTTTCTTCAAAATAAGTATCCAAACCCTCATTTACCACTTGTGAAACAATTGGTCCAACTTCCTGATTCCCTAGCTTATTTTTAGTTTGAGATTCAAACTGCAATTTTTCTGAATCCATTTTGATTGCAACAACAGCTGTTAAGCCCTCCAAAGTATCATCCCCAACTAAATTCTCCTCCTTTTCCTTTAGGTATCCTTCCTTTCTTGCATAATCATTAATTGCTCTTGTTAGGGCTGTTTTAAAACCTGTTAAGTGAGTGCCTCCATCATCTGTTGACTGGACGTTAGCATAAGATTCAACATTTTGATTGAAGGCATCTGTATATTGAATTGCAACTTCAACATCCACACCATCCACAGTTCTATGAAGATAAATTGGGCTTGAGTTTATAAGCCCTTTGTTTTTATTTAAATGTTTAACTAAAGCTATAATCCCTGAGTCAAAATAAAAATGGTACTCTTTACCCGGAGGGGAGCTTTGCTCATCTGCCCTCTCATCATAAAGATGAAATGCTAAGCCTGCTACTAAATAAGCTCTATTTTTAATTTGTTTAAGTACAGTTTCAAATTTTGGCTCAATAGCTTGTAAAATTTGAGAATCAGCCTTAAAAGTAGTTCTCACGCCTGATTTTGTTTTCCAAGGAAAAAAATAATTAAAATCAGCCTCGGTTGTAAGCTCTGCTACCTTAGCTTTTGGTTTACCCCTAACATATTCTTGAAAATGAACCTTACCAGCTCTTTTTGTCTCAACTCTCATAAACTCAGAAAGAGCATTTACAGCAGAGGCACCAACACCGTGTAGCCCTCCAGAAACTTTATAAGCTCCCTCACCAAATTTTCCACCTGCATGTAAAACAGTCATTGCAACCTCAAGAGCTGATCTTTTAGCAGTTGGGTGCATCTCCCAAGGAATTCCAAAACCATCATCTGCTACAGTTACAAAATTATCTTTGTGAAGTGTGATCCAAACATTTTTACTTCTTCCTGCCATTGCCTCATCAACTGAGTTATCAATGATTTCTTTGATCATTATCCAAAGTCCGCGCTCATCAGTAGACCCTATATACATTCCAGGCCTTTTTCTAACAGGCTCAAGTCCCTCTAAAACTTGGATCTCTTTAGCACCATATTGATTAATATCTGCTTTACTCATGATTAGTAGCTCAAAAGTCAAACGTCAAAACTCAAAAGTAAGGTAGTTCTCGACTATCGCTCGAACAATATTTTTATTCTTCGACTGAAATGGAGAAGTACATAATATTTGAGATTTGAACTCTTAGATTTAAAGTTATTTATAGTTTACCAGCTTAAGGTAGAAAATGCAAATTGTAGGTATAGAATTTAGCTTGTTATATCAGTCCAAACTAAGCATTAAATATTCTAATATCCCTCTTAGGTTAACATTGTGTTTGTGAAACTCTTCTACTTGAAGAAGTTTTTTGGAGAAATTCAAATATTTTGGATCGTTTAATAATTTTTGCCTGTAAAATAGAATCAATTCTTCTAGGAATCTATCTTTGTCCTCAATTTTTTCTACAAGCTGAAATCTTTCCTCAAGTGTCATTTTTTCCAATGTTTGAATAACTGCAGGAAATTCACTTTTTGATTTTTGATTTTTAATTTTTGATTCCAAAAATACTACCTCACATCTTGATTTAATTGTTGGCAAAAGCCTCTCCTCAGATTCCGCCCCCATTAAGAAAAATACATACTCTGGAAGCTCCTCTAAAATTTTTAAAAGTGAATTTTGAGCTTGCACTGTTAAATTGTCTGCAGATTCCAGTACAACTCCCTTGTTTTTAGCACTATATGGTTTAAAACTTAAAAACTCAAAAATTCTTTTGGTTTGCTCAACTCCTAATTTTTCCTCATTAGAAATGTAGAGCAAATCAGGATGGTTTAACTTTAGTCCTAAACTTACTAACTCTTGATCCAATCTATTCTTCCTACCCGGAAGACTACTTGAAATAAAAACTTTAGCAATCATTAAACTAAAGGATTATATTTATATTTGATTTTCTAAGCAACCTGATTGACTGAAGCTTACTTTTATTTGATAATAAATTAATTCCCAATTTTTTGGGAAGTCTGCCTATGCAACAGAGCAATTTAACAATTGAGGACATTTTATTAAATGAAGGTTTGCTTAGATCTGACCAAGTCAACTCCATCAAACTTGAAAGTATAAATACGGGTGCACCCTCAGATCAACTTATTTTAAGACACAATCTAGCTTCCCCTGAACAAGTTGCTAAAGCTAGGGCACAAATTTTGGGAATTCCTTTTATAACTTTAGAAAATAAAGCAATTTCAACAGAGGTTTTAAATTTAGTTCCTGAGGCTGTTGCAAAAAGATACAAGCTGATTCCATTTGAAAGAAGTGGTGAAGCCCTAAACCTTGCAATGGTTGACCCACTAGATTTGCAAGTAATCCAATTTATTGAGAAAAAAACAGGTCTTAAAGTTGTTCCATATTTAGGGTTTGAGGGGGATGTTTTAAAGGCTATTTCCACTCAGTACTCACAAAACCTTACAACTGAGGTGACTTCAGCACTAAAAGAGGTATCTTCGTTTCAAAAAAAAGAAGAGTCA
Organism: uncultured Gammaproteobacteria bacterium; assembly: GCA_964459095.1. Classification (GTDB taxonomy): domain Bacteria; phylum Patescibacteriota; class Microgenomatia; order Daviesbacterales; family UBA10151; genus CAYWKL01. The sequence continues at coordinate 20,192 of CAYWKL010000009.1, read as the reverse complement.
GAGCAAAACCAGCCTGAAATTATAAGGGAAGCCCCTGTTTCAAATATTGTTAATCAGCTTTTAGAATACGCTGTTAAGACTCGCGCTTCAGATATACACGTTGAGCCTGAGGAAAGCCAAACCAGAGTTCGCTATAGAATAGATGGTATTTTGCATGAGAAAGTAATCTTGCCTAAAAAAGTTCATGACGCGCTTGTTTCAAGAATTAAGATAATGTCTCACTTAAAAATAGACGAGAGAAGACTCCCTCAAGACGGGAGGTTCACTTTTGAATTTGCAGGACAAGAAATAGATCTGCGTATTTCTACTCTCCCTACTGTATATGGTGAAAAGGTGGTCTTAAGACTTCTTCCAAAATCCGAGCAGGCTCCAACCTTAAATGAACTTGGTCTAAGAGGGAATGCTTTAAGGAATTTAGAAACCCAGATTTTGCGTCCCCATGGTATTATTCTCATATGTGGTCCAACAGGATCAGGTAAGACTACAACGCTTTATTCTCTTTTATCCAGGCTTTCTACTACTAAAGTGAATGTTTTAACTATTGAGGATCCTGTTGAGTACCAAATTCTAGGAGCCAACCAAGTCCAGGTAAATCCTCAAATAGGCTTAACGTTTGCTAGCGCCTTAAGATCATTTTTAAGGCAAGATCCAAATATTATGCTTGTTGGAGAAATCAGAGATACAGAAACAGCAGAGCTTGCTATACAGGCGGCACTAACAGGGCATGAGGTATTTTCTACTTTGCATACAAACACAGCCAGCGGTGCCCTTCCAAGACTCTTAGATATGGGAATTGAACCGTTTTTACTAGCTTCTTCCGTTAATTGTATAGCTGGTCAGCGAATATTGAGAAAACTTTGTTTAAGCTGCAAAGTTTCGTACAATCCCCCACCAGAGGTAATAGAAAATATTAAACAAACTTTAGGGAACCTTTTGCCCCGTAAGCCAATTGTTTTGTATAAAGGGAGAGGATGTTCTGAGTGTGGGCACACAGGGTATCAGGGAAGAACTGGGATTTATGAAGTAATGGTTATTTCTGAAAAAATTATGAGGCTAACTTTAGAACGCGCTTCTTCTGGGGATTTAGAAAAGGAAGCTAAGGCTGAGGGGATGATAACAATGAAACAAGATGGGTACTTAAAAGTTTTAGAAGGAATCACAAGTTTTGAAGAAGTATTAAGAGTTGCTCAAGATTAGTTTATGAATTTAAGAGAACTGCTAGAGTTTACAATAAATACAAACGCCTCAGACTTGCATTTAGTCACGGGTTTTATGCCTGAAATTAGGGTAAATGGCGAGTTAACACCAATTTCAAACACACACATCCTTACGGCCTCAGATGTGCAATCTTTGATTTTTTCTTTTCTAACTCCCTACCAAAAGCAAATTTTTGAAAGAAAATGGGAACTTGATTGTGGTATAAGTTTTGAGAATAAAGTTAGGTTCAGAGTTAATCTTTACAGACAATCAGGTAATCCCGCTGCTTCATTTAGGTTAATCCCTAAAAATATAAGGACAATAGAAGAAACAGGGCTTCCTCCAGTTGTAGCAAAGCTTACTGAACTTGAACAAGGTTTAGTTTTAGTAACAGGACCAACAGGACATGGAAAGTCCACTACTATTGCTTCTTTAATCAACCAGATTAACCTAACCCGCCCTGTGCACATATTAACCATAGAAGATCCTATCGAATTCGTATATCCCGGCGGAAAAGCATTAATTTCTCAAAGAGAGCTTTTCACTGATACGCAGTCTTGGGCAAATGCGCTAAAAGCAGCCCTGAGGGAGGATCCAAATGTAGTCCTTATCGGCGAAATGCGTGATTATGAAACCATTGCTTCAGCCATGACTATTGCAGAGACGGGACATTTGGTTTTTGCCACCCTTCATACCAACTCAGCTGCCCAAACAGTTGACAGAATTATTGATGTTTTTCCAGAAAACCAACAAGCTCAAGTTAGAACTCAACTTGCTGCTAGCGTTGAAGCAATTATTTCTCAAAGACTTGTCCCTACTATTAATCCGGGTAGAATTCTAGCTTCAGAGATTCTATTTGCAGTCCCAGCATTAAGAGCAATAATAAGAGAAGGTAAAACCCACCTAATAGATTCCCTTATTCAAACATCCGGTGAGGCTGGAATGATAAGTATAGAGTCTGCTCTTGCACTTTTAGTGAGGGAAGGTTTGGTAACTTTAGACACGGCTCAAAACTATGCCCTAAAACCTCAAGTTTTGGGTAAGTTGCTAGGCTAGAGCTTTCAAAAAATGCCAGTATTTAATTATTTAGCAAAAGATCTTCAAGGCAATGAGCACACGGGTACTATAGAAACGTCAGATGTAAGAAACGTTGCTCGAATTTTGGGCAAAAAAGGATACATAGTTATTTCGGTTAAAGAAAAAAAAGATTCTCAAATAAAGTTTTTTAATAAATTTTTTAACCGTGTTTCATTTAGTGAGTTGGTAATGATGACGCGCCAGCTTGCAACAATGGTTGAGGCAGGACTTGTGCTTTCTGAGTCTATAGATATACTTTCTGAACAAGCCTCAAATCCCAAACTAAAAGATACCCTTGAGCAAGTTTCAAGGGATATTAAAGCTGGTTTAGATCTTGCTAGTAGTATGAAAAAACATCCTGATGTTTTCCCTCTTCTATATTCAAATCTTATCAAAGCAGGAGAATCCTCAGGTAAACTCGATCAAGTACTGCTTCAGATGGCAGATAGTCTAGAAAAAGACAGGGAATTTCGTGCCAGAGTTAAAGGTGCAATGATTTATCCTGTGGTAATTATTGTGATGATGGCAGGTGTTATGTTGATAATGCTTCTTTTTGTAATTCCTAGGTTAACTTCCCTTTATACCCAGTCAAAGATAGAACTTCCTCTCCCGACCAAGATTCTTATTGGAATATCTGATTTTGCACTGTCTTATTGGTGGTTAGTTTTAATTTTAGCTATTTTAATTATTATTATATTTAACAGATGGGTAGCGACAAAATCTGGAAGGTTTGAATTTGACAGATTACTTCTCAAAATGCCTATTGTCGGTAAATTAATTCAATTGACCTCTCTAACTAATTTCACTAGGACCTTTGCACTTTTAATTTCTGCTGGGATTCCTATCATAGATTCGCTTTTAATCGTAACAGATGTTGTTGGAAATGCTGTTTATAAAAGAGCGCTGCAGACCTCTGCAATGGGAGTTGAGCGAGGGTTACTTCTTTCTAGCCAACTTGAACAGATAGGTGTGTTTCCAAAAATCGTCTCCCAAATGTTTCGGGTTGGAGAAGAAACAGGAAAAATTGACAGCATCTCCTTTAAGCTATCTGAATATTTTGAATCAGAATCTGATCACATGGTTAAGAACCTAACAGTTATTATAGAGCCTGTAATTTTGGTTATTTTAGGAATGGGTGTTGCATTTTTGGTTTTGTCAATAATTTTGCCAATCTACAAATTAACAACCTCTTTTAGTTAGGAAAACAAAGAATACAAAGAATAATACACCTGGGGGGTGACTTACATAGGACACCTAGGGATACTAATCACTCTAGTACTAGATGCTCAATAAATTTTAGTTCTCTTTGATAACTTGCCTGATCAAAAACGAATTGCTTGTAGCCTTCTAAGTTCTTAAAAAAGCCTAAGATAAAATCAGAAGAGACTGTATCACTCCCTCCATTAATGTAATGATTAAAAGAAGAAGATGGATATAACTCAAGCTCATCAAATGTTTTAACTACAAACCCTGTATAGGGATTAAGATGGATATATCTAGACAAATGAATTAATTGCTCGTCTGTTTCAATTCTTAGGGCTTTGAATTGATCTAGAAATAAGGACCCATCCTTTTTGTGCAAAGTATTAAAATATCTTGTGTAACTATTTTGAAAATTACCTATAAATCTTGCAATTCCACCATCTGTTAGTTGTTTGAGTAAGAAATGGAAGTGGTTAGGCATAAGACAGAAAGCAAAGATTTCAACAGCTTTAACTCCTAATTCTATTGCCTGAGTAATCTCATCTTGCCTTCTTTGTTCTAGCAGAAGAAACTTAGATAGCCTTAAGGGAGGCTTAGCAAATCTATAAAACTTTAGAGTTTGAGTTGCCCTGCGGTATTCTCTTTTGTTTGTAAAGGTAGGTTGTCGATTAATACCTCTGTTATAAACATGATATATTTCATTTGTGATGAGAGGTACAATTCTACCTGGCATATAAAATCACCATAAACTATAAATCCTTAGGTGTCAAGCTAATACACCTCCCAGGTGTACTTTTGCAGGTGTTGATTAATATGGTTTTAGGTTACCCCTTTAGATGCCTCTTGTAGATGCCTCTTGACTAAATATTATTAATGTGACAAAAATAAATAACAATACTTTTAAGGAGGTGAGATCTTTGATAAAAACTGCCCGGGCCCGAACTCTCGGGTCAAAAGGTTTCACTTTAGTGGAACTTATTGTAGTTATTGCTATTATTGGAATTTTGGCAGCAGTAGTTTTATTCATAATTAATCCGCTAGAAATCGCAAGAAGAGGTAGAGATTCGGTTAGAATGTCTGATTTGAATAATTTGCAGCAGGCAATTAATATTGCTGTTCAGGAGGCAACTAATTCGGGATCACAAATTCTTTGTAATGGAGCAAGTTATCCATGTCCTGGCTCGTCATTTCCTGAGGTATCAACAACCAGAAACTCAAATGGTACAGGTTGGGTATTGGTGAACGTTGGTACGCAACAGTCTGTTTCAATGCCAACACTTCCGGTTGATCCAATTAACGATGCAACAAACCATTATGTGTATTGCGCAGATAAACCTTCAGGACAAGTTGATGGTTGGGAAATCGATGCTAACTTAGAGTCAGGTCAATTCCAGCCAAGAAGAGGAACAGATGGTGGGGATGATCCCCTTTTATATGAGGTTGGGTCCAATTTGAAGTTGGTTGGGGTTTCAAGTGGTTGTACCTATTAATGGTGGAGTTGCAAAACGTGGAGAAAAGTTTAGTTACAGGTTTAGGTTTTATATTAGGTACAGTTTTAGGAAGTTTTATAAAGGTTTGGGCTGATAGAAGCTTGGAAGGAAAAAAGTTTGGAGGAAGGTCATACTGCGAACATTGTAAAAAACAAATTCGCTGGCATGACCTTTTTCCTATTGTTTCTTACTTACTGCTTGGTGGAAAATGCAGATTTTGTAAGAAAAAGATTGGTATTGAATATCTTGCAACAGAGGTTTTAACTGGCCTTATATTCGGACTTCTTTTTTTTCAAACCTTCATATTTACAGATTTTTTCGTAAAGGATACTATTGGAAAAGCTCTAATCTTGGATGATTTAGTAGTCAAAGGTTTTGCAATCTCAGTATTCATAACGGTTTTTATTACAGATATAAAAAAAGGGTTAATTCCAGATAAAATAACTTATCCCTCAATTGCTACTTTGTTTTTTGTATTAATAATTGTAAGTATTGCAAAAATTACTCTTATATATATTAGCTTAAAGGATCACCCCATTGGAAAATTTTTACTTCCTCCCCACTCGGATTATTTTTTAAGACACTCATTGCTTGCAGCAGAGCCGCTAACAAGCGGAATTATCGCAGCAGCCTCTTTAGGATTATTTTTTGGGTTAATAATTTTCATAACAAAAGGAAAAGGTATGGGAGGAGGAGATTTAAAGCTTGCCATATTCATGGGACTGGCGTTAGGAATTGCAAGTAGTATTGTGGCTTTAATGGTTGCATTTATAAGCGGTTCATTAGTTGGAATAATATTAGTTGCCCTGAAGAATAAAAAAATAAACCAGACTATACCCTTTGGCCCATTTTTGAGTATTGGTGGGGTAATAGCTCTACTTTGGGGAAAGGCAATTTTGGACTGGTATTTAAAATTAAGTAGTTTCAGCTGACTATTGACAGATAAAACTCAACTTGAGAACATTGTATTAGGTCAATTAAAAATATGAAAAAGTTGCTGTCTAATCCCAAAAGAAGTCCCTTAGGTTTCACACTGATTGAGCTTTTAGTCACGATTACTATTATTGCAATCTTAGCAGTCATTGGTGTTGCTGTGTTTACTGGAGCTCAAAGAAATGCAAGAGACGGTACAAGAAGAGCAAATATGGAGTCCCTTGCTAAGTCAATAGAATCAGCAAAAGATCCTGCAAATACGACAGTAGGAGCTTATTCTTATACCTCAGCCTTATTTGCTTCTGATTATCCCGGAGGGTTAAAAGACGTCTCAGGATACGTTTACTGTTTAGTAAATAACAGTGGAACTGCTGACCCCTCAGCTACATGGACAACTACTTGCCCAACTGGGTATTCAGTGCTTATTGCAGCTGATGGAACTTATACAACTGATGTTTCTGGGACCTCTGGTTGGAAAATCTGTGCTCCGTTGGAAGGCGGGACAGCCTACTGTAAAAAAAGCTTAAGATAATTTCTTGCACTTCTTGACTCAATCTTTTTTTAAGCTGATAATTGATTTAATGCCCAAAAATAATTTCGGCTTCACTCTAATTGAACTTCTTGTAAGTATTACAATTGTAGCAATATTAGCTGGTATTGGGGTCTCAGTTTACTCAGGTGCTCAAGCTACAGCCAGGGATTCAAAAAGAAAGCTGGATATAAACACTATTGCAGATAGTATGGAGCTCTATTATGGGCATTTTAAGGCTAATCAATATGCTGGTCTTTGTCAGAGTGGTTTCCAGTCAGATCAGGTAACCCCAACTTATTCATGTGGGAAAGAATGGTTTACAAACGCCTCCCTGCCAACAGATCCTAATAATATAGACAATTTAAGATATTATTGGTGTTCAACCCTACCTTGTAATGATGCTAATGCCACAAAACAGCTGCTTTCATCATCAGGCGGTCAGCCCCCCCCAAATCAGGCTGTTTGGTTTATTTGCGCAAATCTTGAAAGAGGAGGAATTTACTGTAGGGAAGAAAGACAATGATACGAATTTACAATTTACATTCCCGAAGGGGTTTCACTTTGATCGAGCTGATGGTTGTTCTTGCCATAATTGGGATAGTTTCTGGGGTAATTATTAGTTCTTCTTCAGCAATTCAGCGAAGTGGTAGGGATGCGCTGAGGAACTCTGATTTATCCAGTATACAATCTGCCCTTGAACAGTATCATGCAGATTTTGGGTATTATCCATTTAAGCTGGTCTTTGGAGAGGAATTTTCTGAAAGTGGAAAAATCTATTTAAGTAAAGTTCCCAATGATCCTAGCTCAGGTAATAGTTATTCGTATAGTGCATACAAAAGAAATTTAAGCGGAGGGTATGACTCTTGCGAGGGCTCTTCGTTTAAAGATTGTATTAATTATTGTATCTATGCAACACTTGAGAACGAACCGAATCCTTCCCTTTTAGACAAAGGACCCTGTTCTTTAACAGAAAAAAGTGAAAATTTTTTTGTGACAGCACCCTAAATCAAAATTTATAATTTACAATGTACAATTTAAAATTAAACCTAAGGAAAATTTTACATTCTCAAAAGAGCTTTACACTGATTGAAGTGCTAATAGCAATTGGGATAATAGTTCTCACTGCCGCGCTAGCTATACCTAATCTTAGAAATTTTCAAGAGGACGCAGCTTTATCACAAGCTGCAGATGAGATTATCGCAGGCATAAGAAAGGTTCAGGCAAACGCACACTCTGGCGTTAAATGTTCAACAGGGAATATCTCTTCAAGCTGGAGTATTTCTTTTACTCCAGCTGATACAAAATTTCAAATTGTTTGTAATTTCGAGTCTGATGATGTTGAAACCTCTTTAACTGAGGAATCAAGCGTCTTAAATGATGTGCTCTTAAGCTTAAGTTGTGACGGTGAAGCGCCAGAAGATACAAAAATAACTTTTACAAGCATAAGCCTTGGGGAGACAGATGTATCAGTACCCTGCCCTAACTCTTTAAGTTTTAAAATTTCACTTAAAAGCAATAAATCGGGTGAAGAAAAAAACATAAGTGTAGATTCAAACGGTGTTATTTCTGAAAATTAATATGCAAAAAGGTCAATCCTTGATTGAGATAACTATGGCATTAGGAGTTATTTTACTTGTAATTGGGGCGCTGACAATAACTATTCTCATTGGTTTGCGAAACAGCCAGTTTGCCCAAAACCAACTCCAAGCCACAAAGCTTGCTCAAGCTGCAATGGAAAACTTAAAACTAATAAGAGATAGAAATATACCAATTTGTGTTACAGAAGGCCCTCCTCCTGCAGGAAATTATTATTGGGATCAAAATAATCCTGCAAAACAGCCAGTGCTTTGGACACAATCTAGCTTTGATGGACTAGTAAAATTTTTCCTTGTGTCTAACTTTAATGAGTGTGGTTTAACAGACAATAAAAACTTAAATCCAGGAGAAAATTCTTTGGATAATAAATTCTCAAGGTTTATTTTTATAACTTATGAAGGGGTTGATAAGATCAAGTTTAAAGTGGAAGTTTCATGGGAGGATTCTAGTGGATCTCATAAGTCAGAACTGGTAACCATTCTAACTAATTATGACTAATAAAAAAATTTATAATTTATAATTTACAATGTACAATTTAAAATTAAATCTAAGAAAAATTCTATACCCTATACCCTATACCCTATACCCTAAGAAAGGCTTTACACTGATTGAATCCTTAATTGCAGTATCTATTTTTGCAATAATTGGAATCCTGGCGCTAGACCTTCTAAATAGGTCTTTACAAGGTAGTTCAAAAGCAGATGTTCTTTTAAAAATCAAACAAAATGGTCAAGTAATTACAAGTAGCTTAGAAGATTCTATAAGAAATGCAGATTCAGTAATTTGTGTTGGGGAATTTCCAGATAGCAACCACCCAAATACAACCTTAGTTTTAACAGACAATGGTAAGTTTACCCGCTACAGAATGTATCTTGAAGATACTCTGAACAGTCAAAACGGTTTTATTGCCAAAGATTTTCCAGCGCAGGAAGCTTCAGGAAACTCCATAGAACTTTGTGCCTCAGATAGTCTGCAAAGTGGGGTCTCTCCTCTAACAGACACTGATACAATAAATGGGGTCTCTTTAGTAAACGGAAGTTTTAAGCTTAACCCAAAAGAAGGGTTTAAAGATATTGTAGATATTGAGCTTAAATTCGCATCTGGAGTTAGTGCTCCTAAAACAGTTGAATCGCAAATAAATCCAGTTTCTTTTAGAACATCAGTAATATTAAGATGAAAAAAAGCGCAGGACAGGTAATAATCATTCTTTTGCTTGTCATACTTGTTGTTTTGGCAATTGGGGTTGCAATAGTTCAAAAGTCCTTAAGTGATGTTTCAACCTCGTCTAAAATTGAGCATTCATCAAGAGCTTTCTCAGCCGCTGAAGCTGGTTTGGAAAGTGCACTGCTGCTTCCTGTTGGTTCTCCAACCACAATAAATACTGGTAGTTTAGGAAATGATTCTTCAGCTAAGGTTGAAGTTAACTTTAACCTACCTGACGAGCAAGGCCAGGCGCTAGAATATCCTCCTTTCACTAAAGCAGATTTTGCCCATTTTTGGCTAAAAGATCCAAGCCCTGGGGGGATTTTAGACTATGATAAAAATAGCTTTAGAATTTGGTTTGGAAATTGTCAAACCCCCTGCTGGAATGTTTCTGATGCTAACAACCCAAAACCAGCAATTGAAGTAGTTATTGTCTTAAAAGATGGATCAGGGAATTATCTTTCACAAAGAAGGTATTATGATTCGGATACCAGTAGAGATCTGCCTGGTTTTGAAAAAATTTCAAATAGCAATCCAAATGATCCAAAAGGATATTGTACAAGTAATGGTCAAGGAGTTTTTACTACAAGCTCCTCTTCCCTTACAGATTTATCTAAATTTTATTGTTGGGTTAGGGTTGATCAATATAAATCCGCAGGAGAGCCTTTCATTGCGAGAGTAAGAATTCTTTATTCATCTCAAGCTCAAAAAGTAGCATTGGAGCCCACAGATAACGGAGTTGCCCACTTTCTCCCCCCCCAAGCAGCATTAATAAGTTCTGAAGGAATATCAGGAGATGTGGTAAGAAGACTTAGGGTTTTAAAGGTAAAGGATGTAGTACCTCCTTTTTTTGATTTTGCAATTTTTTCAACAGGACCAATAAAAAAATGATCAAATTACAAATTTCAAATTACAAATTGGGACAAAAGATTCATCACTCATCACTCATCACTCATCACTTTGAGAGGGGTTTCTCATTAGTTGAGGTGATGCTCTTTTTAATGATTGTAGGGTTTATTATTTTACTCATTGTAAATATTCCAAACTCAATTGAGTTAATTGGAAAAACAAGAAGATTGAACCTAGCCAAAGAGGTTGTAAGTCAAAGAATCGAAAGTTTAAGACTCTCTGGCTATGAAAATTTGCCAAGTAACGGGACATTGTCATTTACAGATGTGAGGTTGAGCACACTTTCCTCTGGTGCTGGTGAGGTTATTGTGGAAGATTGCCCCAGCAGCGCTTGCTTCTTGGGTGAGACAAACATAAAGCAGGTAAAGGTGTCAGTTAAATGGAAGGAAGAAGGGAAGGATAAAAGTTTGGATGTAACTACTTTAATTACTGAAGGAGGGATTAAATGAGAGAAATAAGAAATTCTAAGGGGCTATCTATGGTTGAGCTTTTAATAGTGGCTACGGTCGGAGCCGTAGCAGGATTTTTACTAATCTATACCTTGATTCAAAGCAATGATGTTTTTTTTAGAGAAACAGGAAGAGTGAAGGAAGGTTTAAGCTTAAATGATGCAGTATCAGTAATTAACCAAGACATAAAGTCTGCTGGAGCAGTTTCAGCTAACTATCCAGAATCAGGGCAAATTCAATATCAAACCTCAGATGAGGTATTGGTACTAAAAACCCCATCTATAGATTCTTCTGGGAATATAATTGAAGATAGTTATGATTACACTATCCTTTATAAGGATGCAGATCAACCAGCACATTTGTTAAGGAAAGTAGTACCAACCCCTCCCAGCCAAAAAGGAGCAGAGCAGAATGTGCTTTTAAAAAATTTAAATAAGGTGAAATTTTTGTATCTAGATAAAAATGGCAACTTCGTTTCTCCTACTTCAGCCGAAAAAATTAATTTCTTTATTAATGTTAAGACAAATTTTGGTCTAAATTCGCAAATTTCAAGTAGTAGTGGTGAGGTAAATTTAAGAAATGATTAATTTTAAGCTAAATCAATCTGGCCAGATGTTTATTTTGGCAACTGTAGTACTCACGCTTCTTCTTATAAATACTGTGCTTATTATAGGAAACGCAATGACTTTTAGCCAAGTTTCTGATTACTCTGTTAAAAGTGTAGAGGTAGAATATCTTGCTGAAGCAGGTTTAGATAAAGCTGTTGCGTCTTTAAATAAAACCGGGGGAACTTACAGTGGGGAGTCTGATGTTGTTCTGGGAAGCGGCGAATATTCAATTTCTGTTATTGATAAAGATTTAAATACAAAAATAATAAAGTCCAAGGCAGCGATTCCCTCTTTTGATGAACCAAAGGCTACTAAGGAAATCCAGGTTGAGATCTCAAAAGGGGTAGGTGTAGCTTTTAATTATGGAGTACAAGTTGGTGATGGAGGCTTATATATGGAACAACAAGGAACGATTAACGGAAGCCTTTACTCAAATGGTTCTGTTGTGATTGATCAGCAATCTGAAGTTTTGGGAGATGTGTATGTTGCAGGGGGTACTCAGCCAATTGCTGATCAGGAACATCAGTGCACTGTCCCTAATTGCGCGGACTTTTTGTTCGGCAAAAATTTCAGTGGTCAAAATATTTATGACGTTGCACAAAGTTTTAAACCTACACAAACTCAAGTTATAAATAAAGTGGGTATCAAAATAAAAAAATTTGGCAATCCTCAAACAGCAACGGTTAAGATATTAACAGATATTGGTGGAAATCCAAATAGGAACAATGTACTAGCTTCCGGAACAATCCAGTCAAACCTAGTCACCCCTCAGTATTCATTTATAGATGTAACTTTTACTTCTTCCCCAACTCTAACTGCGGGCACTACTTACTGGATTATGATAGATACTTCGGGAAATACTAGCAGTAATTATTGGGCTTGGGAGCAGGACACATTAGCAGGATACACTTGTTCTTCAACTCCTCCTTGTTTGGCAAAATGGTCAACAGGAAGTTCAACTTGGAATACTATTTCAGGAGATATGGGTTTTAAAGTTTACATGGGCGGGGTTATTAATTATATCAGAGGAGCAAATAGTGTAAACATCCAGGGTGATGCCCATGCAAATACACTTATAGATTTAGACATAGATAATGGTGCTTACTACCAAAGTGCTCAAAATATAACAGCTGGAAGTTTACACCCAGATTCCCCTGACCCCCAGCCTTTACCTCTGCCCATTTCTCAGGGAAATATAGATGAATGGAAGGATCAAGCTGATGAAAATGTTTATACAGGAGATATTACTAATTGCCCTACTGTTTTAAATTCTGGAAAGTATGAAGGTAATATTACTCTTCCAGATTTGTGTACTGTAAGAGTTCATACACCTATTTGGGTTACTGAGGACTTCTATATGAACCAGCAAAGCAAGTTAAGACTGGAAAGTTCATATGGTGCCTCAAGTGGAGTGTTTATTGTTGATGGGCAGGTGACAATGGAACAACAAAATGACATCCAAGGAAGTTGTTGGCAAAATACTTGTGCCAATGGAAGCTATTTGTTCCTTATTTCAGAGTTTAACTCAAGAGATGATCCAGAGGGAGATTATGCTATACATGTCCAGCAACAAGGGAATACAGGTGTACTTTACTCAAATTTAGGAACAATAAGGGTTGAACAACAGAATGATTTTACAGAAATAACAGCATGGAAAATTTCGCTTGGTCAGCAAATGGATATAACATATGATCAAGGTTTAGCAGGAGCATTCTTCTCCTCAGGCCCAGGAGGATCTTACTCAGTTGTTAAAGGCACTTACCAGGAAAAGTAATTAAGTTACACTTACACCCTCCGGGTGATTTAGCTTTACACCTCTTCTTCAAAGCTCGATAAATCTTTTGCTCTTAATAAATTGACCTCAATATTATCCCAGCAAGACTTGCAAATGGTATTTATCTTTGTCTCACTCCAGCCTATTATGTGGACTTTTTCTTTTAGTGAGATTTCTATTTCACAAATATCACAGAAATATTTAACTGACATAGAAAGTAGTAGCTTATCATTCAGCATAAGTAAGTTGTCAAGGTGGACAAAATCATACAAAGTAATTCCTTTAAAAACCCTTTATACAATATACTTAAATACGCTATACTAATTTTAAATGGCTGCCCGGGAAAAAGTTGGTTTAGATATTGGTTTCTCTTCAATTAAAGCAGTTGTGTTCTCAACTGATAAAATACCTAAGCTTATCTCTCTAGGACACATTGCCTCTCCCCAACCAGGTATTGTTTCTGACTCTGATTTGGATTTGGAAGCAGTTGGAACTGCCATAAGAAATTTAATAAATGAAATAGGGGTCTCTGGTGATAATGTTGTTATAGCCTTACCTGAGTCGAAAATTTTTACCAGAGTTATCTATGACTTACCCTTTTTAACAAATGAGGAACTCTCACAAGCTATAAAATATGCAGCTGAGGAATTTGTCCCACTTCCCATAGAACAAGTAAACTTAAACTACCAGGTAATTTTTAGGAGTGCTCAAAAAGGCCCTGAGAGTAGAACTGTAGTTTTTGTGGTTGCTACACCTAAGACTTTGGTAGAAAAATATTTAAAAGTCTTAAACATGGCCCAACTAAAACCATTGGTAATTGAAACTGAACTTATTGCTGCAGCAAGGGCGCTTCTAGGAAATAACCCCTTCCCCCCACCCACTCTAATAGTGCAGTTTGGCTCTACAACAACGGATTTTGCTATATTTGCGGATGGTTTAGTCCTTTTAACAAGATCTATTGCCACTGGTTCCATGGCATTGACAAGAACAATTGCGCAATCTTTTAATTTTGATATTGCCCAAGCTGAGGAATATAAAAAAGTTTATGGGATACTCCCAGATCAGCTTGAAGGAAAACAATTCTCTATTTTAAAACCAATAATAGATGTGATGCTTACAGAAACAAAAAGAGTTATACAATCTCACGAAATTCAAAACCCACAGCGACCTATAAAGCGAGTAGTTTTAACAGGTGGAGGTGCCAAGCTACCTGGGCTTGTTGTTTTTATGGCAGATAACTTGGGGTTGGAGGTACAAGAGGCAGATCCATGGATTGGTGTAGAGAAAGAGCCGAGTCTTAAAGAAAAGTTAGTAGCTGACGCTCCTTTATATACAGTAGCAGTAGGTCTAGCTTTAAGGGAGGAGCAGTGAGTACAGATAAGATTAAAATAAATTTACTGCCCACTGAGCTTGAAGAAGTACGGAAAAAAAGGAGTACGAAAAAGTGGGTTTTCAGAGTTAGCTTTTTGATTATTATTTTAGTTGTCATTATTACTTCTGGGGTTTTTGTTCTCGGAATAATTCAAACTGAAAAATTAAGATCTGTAAATTCAAAGCTTAAAGATTTACGTGATAAAACCTCATCACTTAACCAACAGGAAGGGTACTTAACCTTAATAAAACAAAAACTTGTAAAAATTAATCTTTTAAGAGCAGAAGATAGTAGAAAAGCTGACACCCTTGAAACTCTACTTAACTTAATTCCTACTGGTGTGAAAATAACATCTGCCAATGTAGATCGCAGCGGAGAGATCTCTTTTAATGGACAGGTAGACTCTTCAAGCAGCCTTAATCTATTAGTTCAAAATTTAACTGATCCAAGCAGAAACTCTGATAAGGTTTCTAAAGTAAAGGTCGCGAGTCTTTCTAAAGATCCAGGAGACTCTTTTAGATTTGATGTCACTGTGATTTTAAAATGAATATAAAAATAAGTAATGAAAATTTAAAAATATTTATTCTTCCAGCAGTAGGCGTAGTTATAACAATTGTTTTATTGGTGACTGTATTAGTGCCGCAAACAGTTTCTATTTTGAAATTAAATTCAGAAATAAAAAAGCAAGAAGCCTTATCAGAAAGTTTAGATAGAAAGGTAAGCATTTTAGAAAATATTAATGTGGAGCAATATAAGACTAATTTTTCTAAATTAGCTTTCAGTTTACCCCCTTCCTCCGATATTCCTCAAGCAATAAGCCAAATTCAAATATTAACTTCCAAAGCTAAAGTAACCATGTTATCTTTCAGTGTAAGCGTGTCAAGTTCTTCAACATCTGATAATTTTCAGCTTCGTGTTGATATAGAGGGAGGCCTTGATAATATAAATGATTTTATTGTTAATCTAAAATCGAGTCCAAGGCTTTTTGTTTTCAATAAAGCTGAATTAATTGGTTCAAAAAGTAATTCGCAGTATCTTGCCTCAATAAGCTTAACAGCATATTTCCAGCCCGTTACAACTAAATTAAGTCAAATTGATCAGGAAATCCAACCTCTCACAAAAGAGGATTTACAAGAGGTTGCAGATATTAGTAAAGAGGTTAGCCAAAATCAGGGTGTATCTGAGAATACAACTACAGGACCTAAAGGTAAATCAAATCCTTTCCAATAGGTCAGGCCTCATTTTCTTAGTTTTCTTAAAGGATTGTTGTTTTCTCCACTCCTTAATTTCTTTGTGGTTTCCTGAGAGTAAAACCTTAGGAACTTTTTTTCCTTCAAATTCTTCTGGCCTTGTGAAGTGTGGGTATTCCAATAACTGGTATATAGTATTTTGTATGCTGTATTTAGAAAAGGATTCTTCAGCTACTGCTTCTTTCTTTTCCAAAACTCCTGGTAGAAGTCTTGTGATTGAGTCAATGATCACCATGGTAGGGATTTCACCTCCAGTTAAAACATAATCTCCAATTGAGATTTCTTCATCTACATACTTTTCTATAAATCTTTGGTCTACTCCTTCATAATGGCCGCAAATAAGAATTAAATGGTTTAGTTTGGAGAACTTCTTTGCCCTAGCTTGGTTCCAGGTTTTTCCTGATGCAGACATAAGAATTGTTAGTTCGTTAGCTCGTTTATCGTTCTTCGCTTTTTTGCGCTTACCATTAACGAATAATTGTGAACTGCTAACTGATTTTAGAGCTTTAGCTAGCACACTAGCCTTTAGTATCATCCCTGCTCCTCCACCATATGGTCGTGCGTCAACAACTTTATGTCTGCCTTCCCCAAAATCTCTTAAATTAATTAAATCAAACTGAATTTTTTTCTTAACCTGAGCTCTTTTAAGGATAGAAGAATTTAATATAGGATAAAAAACTTCTGGGAAAAGAGTAATTATGGAGATTTTCATTGTTTTTGCACAGCAGAGATCTACGATTCAGCCTGCGCTTCAGTGTTTTCAACTACATCGGCCTGCTCACCGTCAGTTTTAGCTGATTCAGATCCTGGCGGTTCTGCAAGCGCTAAATTTACCCGAACCTGCTCAGCCATTGCCCTTACAGTCAAAAGCCTTCTGATAGCTTTTATCATTTGTCCACCTTTTCCAATAATTAAACCCATATCTTCTGGATCAACTGTTAAAGTAAGTTCAACAACCCCTGGTTCAGTTTCTTTTTCTTCTACTATAACTGCATCCGGTTTAGATACAATACTTTTAGCAATGTATTCTACTAGGTCTTTCATTTAGCTAGATGATTCTGGTTTTTCTTCCTCAGCTGATTGTGGAGTTTCAGCTTCTGCTGATGGTTCAGGTGGTGCTTGGTCTGTAACAGTCTCTGCAGAGATTTCTGTAGGTTGGGTTTCAGCAGCTATATTGTCAGCTTCTGGTGCGCTTTGTTGTGTTTGAGGACTCTCGGTTTCTGCTGATGGTTCTTGCTGTACAGTGTTATCTGTTGTCTGTTTACTCTCCTTTTTTGGTTTTCTTGGAGGCCTTTGGGGAGCTTTGCCAATCATTCTTAAGAAACCGTCTGAAGGCTGAGCTCCTTTTTTTATCCAGGCGTCTATTTTTGCTTGATCTAATTTTATTTCTTTAGGTTCAGTTAAAGGATTATAAGTTCCTAAAAGCTCTAAATACTGCCCAGTCCTTTTTTTTCTTTCATCAACAGCCACAACCCTATAAAAGGGTTGCTTTTTGGCTCCAATACGCATAAGTCTTATTTTAACCGGCATGGTGAGTAAGTATAGCTTAAGATCATGTACGCATGCAAGAGGAATAAACGAGTTAGTTTTAAATATTATTTAAGGCTTTTGTTGCTGCTTCTTCTTCTGCTAGCTGTTTAGAGAGTCCTGAACCCTCTCCTATTTGTTTTCCTTGCAAAAAAACACCAACAGTGAATACTTTGGCATGATCAGGCCCCTCTGTTTTTAATATTTTATATTTTGGGGATTGTTTTGTTGTATTTTGAGCAATTTCTTGAAGGCGTGATTTTGAGTCTTTAGGAGGTCCAGAAAGAAGCTCTTTTTCAAATAAGGGCAAAAGTGTATCTGAAACAAACTTTTTTGCACTCGCAAGACCCTGATCTAAAAAAATTGCTCCTAAAAGTGCCTCATAAGTATTTGCTAAAAGCTGGGGGTTTTCCCTTCCTCCAGATTGTTCTTCTCCCTTAGACATTCTTAAGTACTTCCCCAACCCTAAATTTTGTGCAGCCTTTGCAAGGGAGGCTGTTTTAACAATAAAAGATCTTAAGTTAGTTAACTCACCCTCCTCATCCCTAGATCGTTTCTCAAATAAATATGAAGAAACCAAAAAAGATAAAATAGAATCTCCTAAAAACTCCAGTCTTTCATTAGACTCTCTTTCTTTAGGGTATTCATTTAAGAAAGATCTGTGGGTGAAAGCCACTTTATAAACCGGTTTCGCCAAAAAAGACTCATCAAACATAAAAAACTATTCAAGGAGCAAATCTTCAATTAAAACTACTAAATCGTGTACTGTTTCAACATTTTCAAGATCCTCTGGAGTAAAAGTAACACTAAACTTTAAAGAAAGATCAGAGTAAAGATCAGCTTTTTCCAGCGGGCCTAACCCTAAGTCTGTTTCTATGGAGGCATTCATATCAATATCTGCCGGTGTTACAGCAAGGTGTTTTGCTATTGCAGCGACAATGTCTTTTGTCTGATTCATTATTTTAAGTTTAATTCTTCAACTAGTTTACCGAGCACCCCATTTACAAATGATGGAGAAGACTCACTCCCATACTCTTTTGCTAGTTCAACTGCCTCATCTATTACTACCTTTATAGGAATTTCAGGTTCAAACTTCAGTTCAAAAACAGCCTGTCTTAATATAGATAAATCTATTTTGTTTATTTTGTCAATTGGCCAAGTTGGGGCTGCCTCTACTATTAGCCTATCAATTTCTCTTTCGTTTTTAGAAATTTTCTTAGCTTGGTCTAAAGTAAGTGCGTTTTCTTTTTTAAAATCATATGCAAAAAGCTCCTGCATTACTTTTATCCTCTGCTGGTGTCTAGGATCACGTGAAGTTTTCATTTCATTTACACCCTCCGGGTGAAATACCTTGACACATACTCTTTATTCTAAAATTTTATGCTTGATTTTATCCAACTCTTTCGCATAGCTAGCATTGTCAAGGACAAATTCTTGATACTTATTGGCAGTTTTAAAAAAGCTTAAAACTGATTCACTCTCAATAATATCATCATCTTTGTGTTGTAAATATCTGGGATAGGAAGACCAAGAATAGTTCTCAAGCTGGGATTCCTCTACCAAACTTGAAGAAACGGGGTTAAGATGAATATATCTTGAAAGATGAATTAATTGCTCATCAGACTCAATATGAACAGCTTTGAATACACCTGTAAATAAAGGACCTGTTCTTTGGTATTTAGTATTAAAATATTTTGTGTACGCATTAGTGAAATTAGCGACAAAATTAGAAATCCCTTTTTCCTCTAGTTGTTTTAACAAAAAGTGAAAATGGTTAGGCATTAAACAAAAGCATATAATCTCAACCAATTTAGGGCCTTTTTTAATTTTTTCCCAGCTTTCCTCCTGTAGTTCTTTTGTAAGTAAATTAAATTGAGAAAACCTTGTTGGGGTATTTTTATACTGATAAAATCTCATTAATTCCTTAGCCCGTTTTAACTCCCTCTGGTTGGTAAATGTTGGTCGTTTATCCATTCCTCTGTTAAACACATGATAAAGCTCGCTATTTCTAAAAACTAATCTTCTATTAGTTGCCATACTCCAATGGTAGCAGTTAAAAAGAAAGGGTGTCAAGCTAAATCACCCGGAGGGTGTTAGGGAATCAGGGTGTTAGGGAATCACAGTAAGGACCATTGTTACCTCTGAAGCAGAAAAAGAAGGATTTGGATGGGTTTCTAACCGAGGGAGCATAGGATATTAAACCTTTGTGACTTTAACTGTTTCTTTAGCTCCAGAGGTTTTTTTACCAGCATAATAGCCACAATACCTGCAAGCCATATGAGCTAGGGTTTGTTCATTACAATTTTTACAAACCACTAAACTTATGGTGGCTAAATTTATTGAGGCACGTCTTATTCTTTTTGCACTTTTAGAATGTTTTTTCTTTGGTTCGCTTGGCATATTTTATTCAATCAGGCATCACTTCTGATGCAAACTCGGCTAATTTTAGCTTAAGCAAGGGATGATTAGCAAGTGTGGGGTCATTACTTAATAAATCAGCTGCAGCGTTCTTTGCCCTCTCAAGTAACGGCAGATCAAAAAAGGATGCAATTTTAAGTTCAAATCTTCCTGATTGTCTGATTCCAAAAATATCTCCTCCTCCTCTTATTTTTAAATCAAATTCAGCTAATTCCAAGCCATTAAAAGTTTTTTCCAAGTGTCTTAATCTGCTTAAAGTTGAAGAATCTTCTTGTTCTGCAAAAAGGAAACAAAAAGATTCTTTCTCCCCTCTTCCTACTCTTCCCCTTAGTTGGTGAAGTTGTGCTAATCCAAACCTTTCAGCTCCTTCTATAACCATAATTGTGGCATTTGGCACATCTACTCCAACCTCAACAACTGAGGTTGAAACTAAAATGTCTGTTTTGCCCTCTTTAAAACTATTTATTGCTTCTTCTTTTTCTTTTGACTTTAATCTGCCGTGTAAAAGTCCTACTTTTAAATCAGGGAAAACTTTTTTTAACTTCTCAAACTCAACTTTGGCAGCTTTTGCTGAAACTAAAGTCTCTGAGAATTCTATCAAAGGAGTGATAATGTAAACTTGATCCCCATCACTAACTTTTTTTCTTATAAAAC
>CAYWKL010000008.1:0-38565 GCA_964459095.1 uncultured Gammaproteobacteria bacterium | reverse complement strand
TTAAAGCATTTTTAGAAATTAAGAAAAGAGAATCTGAGATACAGCTTGTTTTATCCGGCAATGATCATTACTTCTGGCAGAGAATAAAAAAGGAAATGGATTCCCGCTTTCGCGGGAATGACAAAGGGGCTAAGGACATTATTTTTACTGGATTCATAGCTGATGAGGAATTAGTTGGATTATATAAATCTGCAGAAGTCTTTGTAATGCCTTCTCTAGAGGAAGGTTTTGGAATCCCTTTACTTGAGGCTTTTGCTTGTGGTTGTCCAGTTGTTTCATCAAATGCAGGTTCATTACCTGAGGTTGGAGGTCATGCAGCCTTATATTTTGACCCAAAAAATCAAAAAGATATGGAAGAAAAAATAGTGAATGTATTAAATAGTGAAAGTTTAAGAAGCGAACTAGTTAAAAAAGGACAAGAAAGAGTAAAAAATTTTAGCTGGGAAAAATTAGCAAAAGAAACTTTAAGTATCTATCTAAAATATTCACAATCTTTCAGCAACTCTTAATTTTCCACTTCTTGCTCGGGGGTTTTGAATAATTTCTTCTTCAGTAGGTTCAATAGGCTTTCTAGTTAAAATTTTTATAGATCCTTCGCTTGAACGCTCAGGATGACGAGAGGAGTGGTCTTTAAAAAAGTTTTTGACAATTCTATCCTCAAGTGAATGAAAACTTATTACTACAATTCTGCCGCCTTTTTCTAAAATATCCAGCGCTTGTGGCAAAGCTTCTCTTAAGGAGTTTAACTCATCATTTACTGCTATTCTTAAAGCTTGGAAAACCCGCGTTGCTGGGTGGATCTTATCGTTTGGACTGCGGTGTCTTACTGACAGAATAACCCGTACAAGATCATTTGTAGTCTCAATACTTTTTTGTTTTCTAACCTCAACAATTTTTCTTGCAATTTGCCTGGCAAACCTCTCTTCCCCTAATTTCCAAAAAAGTTCTGAGAGTTCTTTTTCTGACAAAACTTTTAGTAAATCAGAAGCTTTCGGAGAATTAGAGGATTGGTCCATTCTCATATCCAAGGGAGCATCTAAATTAAAACTAAAACCTCTGTTTGGAGTTTCCAGTTGATATGAAGAAACACCTAAATCAAATAAAATTCCTCTTATACCCGATAATCCAAGGCCTGTAACAATCTGTTGTACGTACGAAAAATTGTTACATTTTAGGATAAGGTTTTTAGACAAAATGTATTTACTTAATTTTTTTTGAACTTCACTTATTGCGTCATTATCCAAATCAATACCCAAGACATTTCCACCTTTTTTTAAAATTCCTTCAGTGTGACCCCCGCCTCCTAAATTACAGTCAATATACCAAGAATCTTTTTTTACATTTAAGTAATCTAAAACCTCGTTAAGCATCACAGGAATGTGATAGGTACTCATAGATGGTAAAATCATATCATGAGAGTCGCGATCGTGCATGATGATTTAGTTCAGTGGGGTGGAGCTGAGAGAGTGCTTTATGGATTAACTAAAATTTTTCCTGATGCACCTATTTTTACTTCTGTTTTTGATCTAAAAAATTCATTATTAAAAGAAAAATTTAAATCAAAAAAAATTATAACCTCATTCATGCAAAAAATTCCCCTTCATGAATTAGTGTATAAACAACTACTACCTCTTTATCCAATTGCTTTTGAACAATTTAATTTTAGCGAGTTTGATTTAGTAATTTCTCATACAACAAGATTTGCAAAATCAGTGGTTACTAAACCTAAAACAAAACATATCTCTTATTGTCATACTCCTCCCAGATTTTTATGGCATTTTTCAGGTTCTAATGAAAGTGTTTTTCTAAAACCATATTTTTCTAAACTTCGGATTTATGATCAAATAAGTGCGAAAAGAGTTGACTTTTTTTTAGCTGGATCCAAGAATGCAAAGTCAAGAATAAAAAAAGTTTACAAAAAAAATTCAGAAGTTCTATATCCTTTTGTTGATGAATTTTTTTTCCAAAGTGATTTAAGTTTTGAGGGTGAATATTATCTTATTGTTTCAAGATTAAATGACTATAAAAAAGTAAATATAGCGATAGAGGCATTTAATGAGTTGGATCTCAATTTAAAAATAGTAGGAAGTGGTCCTGAAAAGTTAAATCTTATAAAGAAAGCGGATAAAAATATAGAGATTTTAGGGAATGTTACTGATGACCTTTTGCTTGACCTTATAGCAGGATGTAAAGCTCTAATTATTCCAGGTGAGGAAGATTTTGGTTTAGTAAGTTTGGAGGCCCAAGCAATGGGAAAACCAGTTATAGCTTTTAGATGTCCTGGTTTAGAGGAAACAGTTATTGAGGAGAAAACAGGCATCTTTTTTAACGAACAATCGTCAGAAGATTTAAAACAGACAATTAAAAGAGCGGAAAAATCCAGATTCAAAGTCAATGACTTCATAGCTAATGCTAATAATTTTAACTTCGAAAACTTTAAAAAGAAATTTTTGGCTAAATTAAACTTTTGAAACTCTTTTAAGTTATAATTACCAAACTGCATGATATACGATCTTTTAAAAAGACTCCTAGATATTTTGGGATCTTTGGTAGGATTAGTTATTGCTTCCCCAATTCTATTGGCTGCTGCTGCTGCCATTAAATTTTCAGGCAAAGGTCCTGTGATGGCTGATACACCAATGAGAGTTGGAAGGAATGGCCAATTTTTTAAAATGTATAAATTTCGCTCAATGGTGCCAAATGCCCAGGCAGTATTGAAAAAGAACTCAAAACTTTTTGAAGAATATAAAAAAAACAGTTATAAAATACAAAACGATCCCAGAATTACCAGAATTGGTAGATTTTTGAGACGATATTCAATAGATGAACTGCCTCAACTTCTAAATATTTTAAAAGGAGAAATGAGTGTTGTAGGGCCCAGAGCATACTATCCTTTTGAACTTGAAGAACAACAGCAAAAGTATCCTAACTCAAGAGAGTTTGTTAAAATAATATTATCTGCAAAACCAGGACTCACTGGGGTTTGGCAGGTTTCAGGAAGATCAGATATTAATTTTGACAAAAGGGTAGAAATGGATGCTCAATACGTTCAAAGAAGATCGATTTTATACGATATCTATTTGATTTTGAAAACATTCCCTGCAGTTTTAAGCGGTAAAGGAGCAATTTAGTGAAGTTTGTAAATCTTAATTCAAGACTTGATAGAATGGATAGAAAATCTAGCCTTAAAAAGAAACGATCTTTTAAAAAACTTCTTATCAGAGTAGTCGTGGTGCTGGTTATTGTCTTTTTAGTACTTTACCTTCCCTTACGAGGAGTTTATGCATCAGCTAAAAATCTCTCAGCCTCAGGAAAAGCTTTGGCTTTTGCTTTACAAAATCAAAATTTTGATGAGATGAAGGCTCAAACCACAAACTTAAAAAATGCTGCAGGTTCTTTAGATACATCTTTAAATTTTTTATTCTGGGCACGTTTTATTCCATTTTTTGGAGGATACTACACTGACGCGAAACACTTTACCTCAGCCTTGGATTATGAAATGCAAGCAGCTGAAGAGTTAATGAATTATCTTGAAGCCTATAAAGGAGAACTTGGATTTAATAATCAGCCAATCCCTTCACAAGATAGAGTTGCCCAAGTTGTAAAAATTTTGGATAAGGCAAATCCAAAACTTCCAGAGCTTGAGCCATACCTAAAAAAAGCAGCTGATGAAGTTAAAGATATTAATGTAGGAAAATATCCAGAAAACTTAGGAAAATACAGAGTAAGATCAATGGTAGATACTGCTAAAAACTTTATCACTGGAGCAGACTATGCAGTTACAAAAGGAAAAGATGCTCTATTTCTACTTCCAAATGCTTTAGGGAATAACTCTACAAAAAATTACCTAATTATTTTTCAAAACGATAAGGAGATAAGAGGAACAGGTGGTTTTATGACAGCTTATGCGTTCATGAGATTTGATAAAGGGCACATTTCAACAACACAATCTGATGATATTTATAGATTAGATGAAAGACTTCTTGCTACATGTGAATCTAAAATTTGCCCATTAACTCCACCTGAGCCAATAGTTAAGTATTTGCCAGAAGTTACAGGGAAAGCAAGATCTGCTTGGAGCATGAGGGATTCAAATTTATCTCCAGATGTGCCGACTTCGATGGGAGATTTTGAAAGAATGTATTCACTTTTGGGCCAAGGATTACCTTTTGATGGGATAATCTTAATTGATTCACACGTTGTTGAGGGACTGATTAAAATTACTGGACCTGTTGAGGTATTTGGTGTTAAATATTCTGCAGATATTGATCCTAGGTGTAATTGTCCAAATGTAATTTATGAGCTTGAAAATTATGCGCAAATTGTCCAAAAAGGAGAACAAGACAGAAAAGCAATTTTAGGGACTCTAATGCAGCAAATTTTAGCTAAAGCTTTAGGTTCATCAACAGAAAAACTTCCTGAGCTAGTTAATGCTGGAGTGAAACTTGCTAATGCAAAAGATATTGTTTTTTTCATTCACGATAGTAAACTCCAAAAAGCTCTTTCAGATCTAGATTGGACTGGGGAGGTTAAAGAATTTAAAGGAGACTACCTTTATATTAATGATTCGAATTTTGCAGGAGGGAAGTCTAATTTATATGTGACCCAAGACGTTAGTCTAAATATAGATATAAATAATTCTGGCAAAGTTAAAAATATGCTGACAATAAAGTATTCAAATCCTCAAAAATATGATTCATGGCTTAATGGCATAAATAGAGATTATGTAAGAATATATGTGCCTAAAGGATCTAAACTCCTGTCTTCAAAGGGTTCTGAAGTTGAGGTCACAACAATCTCAAATGAGCTAAATAAAACAGTATTTGAAGCCTTCATTCAAGTAAGACCTCAAAATTCAACTACACTTACTTTTGAATACGAGCTTCCTGGAATTTTTAAAGGAAGTGAATATCCAATTTTGATTCAAAAACAACCAGGTGCTAAACACTTCCCTTATACAATTAAGTTAAATGCTAGAACAAAAGAACAATTTGAGCTAAATTCAGACAAAGAACTAATTCTTCCAATATAATCTTACAAACGATAAACTTACCTCATGCCAGCAGTTACAACAGAGGGATTAATTTTGAAGAGAATAGATTTTGGGGAAGCGGATAGGGTTTTAACTGTACTTACCCCCAGATTTGGCAAAATTTCTGTAATTGCAAAAGGGGTTAGAAAAATTACTTCCCGCAGAGCGGGCAATATTGAACTTTTAAATACTGTTAAACTCCACCTTTTTAAGGCCAAAAATTATAATTTAGGAGAAGCTGAAAGTATTGAGACTTTTCCTAAGATAAAGGCAAATTTAACTCTATCTACAACTGCATTCCATGTGGTTGAGTTAGTAAACAGGCTTACTCCAGAGGACCAAAAAACGCCACAAGTTTATGAATTAACTGTTTCAATTCTAAGAATTTTAGAAAAAACCCCACGTCAAATATTTGTTAGGGCATATGAGGTTAAGTTAATGAGTTTGCTTGGTTTTTGGTCAATTAATGCTATTAAAGAATTAAATGAGGAGCAGAAAAATATTTTGGAAAAGTTAGAATATCAGAGTTGGGAAAAAATAAGGGAGATAGAGATTACTCCTGAGCAAAGTAACAATTTAGAGGAAATATTAAGATTTTATTTAGAAAAAATTCTAGAAAGTTCTCTAAAGAGTGTAAAAGTTTTAAAGGATTTAAAAAAATAGAGATCACCTGCAGTATACACCTGCAGTATACACCTGCAGTATACACCTGGGGGGTGGATTAGGTTGACACCTAGGATTTAAGAACTCTTTAATTCAGAATTTCATGGATTACAAAACAACAACCCAAATATTTTGATATTTATTACCAACTTTTAATTTGCTAATATTTAAACACTCAAATTCAATTTTAAGGAGGTGAGGAATATGGCATTATATTTAGGAGTACACAAACTTCCAGCTGAAGTAAGTGAGGATGAAGTAAGAAAGGGTTATGAAAAATATAAAGAAAGCGCTCTTGAGGCTGGGTTAAAACCTCTTGGTGCTGTTTTAAGCATGGAGAAGGGGTTTGCATATTGTCAGACAGAGGCTAACTCTTCTGATGAGGTTAGAGAAGCTCACAAAAAAGTTGAAATCCCTTTGGAAGATGTAATAGAGGTTAATCCCTTAAGCTAAGTATTATAAAATTTGCTAACATTAGAGCAATGGATGAGAAAAATAATTTAATGGAAAAAATTGTGGCACTTTGTAAGCGCAGAGGGTTTATATTTCCTGGTTCTGAAATTTATGGGGGTTTAGCTGGAATCTGGGACTGGGGACCATTAGGAACCGAACTTAAAAGAAATATAAAAAAAGAGTTTTGGAAACAAGTTGTGCAACTTCGAGAAGATGTGGTGGGAATAGACGGCTCTATTATGATGAATCCTAGGGTTTGGGAGGCAAGTGGACACTTGGAGGCGTTTACTGACCCTTTAGTTGAATGCAAGACCTGCCACCAGAGATTTAGAGCAGATCATCCTGATTTAACAAAAGAGCATGAAGGTACCCATAAGCTTAAGCAGGTAGAGTGGACAGAGCCACGCAATTTTCATTTAATGGTTAAATCCTTTTTGGGAGTGATAGAAGGCAAAGAACAAGAACTTTACTTAAGACCAGAGATAACTCAGGGGGTGCAGATTAATTTTAAGAATATCCTAGATTCAACCAGAGTGAGAATCCCTTTTGGTATTGCCCAAATAGGAAAAGCATTTAGAAATGAAATAACTCCTGGAAATTTTACTTTTAGATCCAGGGAGTTTGAGCAGATGGAGTTGCAGTTTTATATTAAACCAGAAGGCTCAGAAGGGACTAAGTGGTTTGAATACTGGAGGGATTTTTGGATGAAGTTTTATATTGATTTAGGAGTTAATAAAGAAAGATTACAATTTAGAGATCATAAAGATGATGAGAGAGCTCACTATGCTAAGATGGCAACAGATATAGAATACAAAGCACCCTGGGGTTGGGCAGAATTTTTTGGAATTCATCACAGAGGAGACTGGGATTTAAAAAGACATCAGGAGTTTAGTGGACAAAGTTTGGAGTACCGTGACCCAGACTCAGGGGAGATTTTTTTACCCTGGGATATAGAAAGCTCAGGAGGAGTAGATCGCTCAGCATTATTTTTTTTACTTGATTCTTACTCTGAGGATGAGGGTCGGACCCTACTTAAGCTGCACCCAAAACTAGCTCCCTATAAAGCCGCAGTTTTTCCATTACTTGGAAACAAACCTGAATTAACGGAGGTAGCCAGAAAAATATATCTTGATCTTCAAAAAGATTTTATGGTCTCCTGGGATGACAGGGGAAATATTGGTAAAAGATATGCAAGCCAGGATGAAATTGGAACACCCTTTTGCATTACAGTGGACTTTGATACACTAAAAGATGAAGCAGTCACCGTTCGTGATAGAGATTCTGCCAAACAAGAAAGAATAAAAATAGATGAACTCAAAAACTATCTTCAAGAAAAACTAAAATAACATGTTTTCTTCTCTTGCCCAAACTATAAAAAAAAACAAGCTTACTGCAGGCTTAATTGGAGGGTTAATATTGATCTTGTGTTTAGGTTTTGCTGGGTATAGTGTATTTGTTGCCTCTAAAACAGCACAAGTTTTAGAGGAAATAGATTTAAATTTTGATCCTGAAGGTCCATATGCGCTGCTTTTACCAAGAAGGGATGGGAATGCTATAGACTTAAATATTAAAAGAGTCAGCTCTTATGAGGGAATTACTTATGAGTTAACTTATCAATCAGAAGGGATAGATAGGGGGGTTCAAGGAACAATAGATACAGGAAGTAAAAGTAATGAGTATAACCAGGAAATTTTATTTGGGACCTGCTCAAAGGGGGATACATTTTCCACCCGCCACTGCGTTTTTGATAAAGGAGTAGAAAATGGAACTTTGGTTTTAAAAATCAAAGAAGGGGATAAAATTTATAAAATGACAACTCCTTGGCACTTTCAAAGAGTTGATGTAGCCTTGGGTAAGTTAACTTCAGCTGATGGGCATTTTAACTTTACTACAGATGCCTCTCAACAAGATTTGGCAGTTGTGACGTACAGCTTAATTAATGATCTATCAGGTGTGCCCAAGCTTCCTTCTGGTAAGGTAGTTTACGGCAAAGTTTACGCTTTAAACATACCTTTAGCCAAAGTTTTGCCAAGTGGTGAGGTTAAAATTGAGCTGGCCCAAGATGTGACAAGTGGAGCTAGTATATATATGTATGTAGAGGGAGATAATGAATGGAACAAGTTGGATACTAATGTAGTTGGAAGCACATTAACTGTCCCAGCTCCAGGTGCAGGAATCTTTGCAGTTTTAGTAGATTCAAAAGAATAATTCCCCTAACCCATTCGACTACTTCGGCTGCACTCAATATAAGTACGCTCAGGGTTAATCCTTAATAAATTAAGTCTTGACTCTCTGTGAAAAATGGGTGAAAATGGATAGAGAGGGTTAAATCTGCCTATGAAAAATGTTTCTAGGCAAATATAAAACCTATTTCACAGGCAAGAATAGAATTACTTTACCAAAAAAATTTAGAAAAGAATTAGGGAATTTGAACTTATTTTATTTAAGTTTGGGTGAAGATGGTGAGCTCTGGGGGTTTAGTAAAGAAGAATGGCAAAAACTGGCTGAATCTAGGCTCAAAAAAACTTTGGAAAGCAAAGAAGGAAGAAGTCAACGAAGAAGATTCTTCTCAAGAGCTGACGAAGTAGAGTTAGATAGCCAGGGAAGATTTGTTATCCAGACGGAATTTGCAGAGTATGCAAATTTAACTTATGAAATTTTGATCATAGGGGCAGGCGATCATTTTGAAATCTGGAATCTAAAAAATTGGGAAAAGGAGGTCAAAATTAGATGAGTTTATTATACCAGTTTCCGGCACAAAGCTTAATTTCAAAAAGAATACTTTTTTCACTAATAGCAATAGTTTTTTTGCTTTGCATTCTTGAAATTTGGCTTGTTAATAGGCTCTCTACTTTTGGTGAACAAATTAGTAAAATGCAGCATTCAAGCCAAGCTTTCAGAATGGAGAACCAAATCTTAAAAAATGAGATTGATAAAAAAACCTCCTTCAGTACAAATTCACAGCTTGCTAAAAATAACGGGTTTGAACCAGTTAAAAATATTGCTGTTGTTAAATCTCCCAACATAGCTTTGAATGTGAATAAATAGCTTCAAAAATTAAGGATGCGCTTAAAGATCCTTCAAATAATATATTTTATTGCAATTTTTGCTGTTATTGTCAGGCTTTGGCATTGGCAAATTTTAGCTTCAGATGAACTTTTAGCCAAAGCTGAAGAGCAGCGACTTGCAACAGTAAAAGTTCAAGCCCCAAGAGGAGATATCCTTTTTTCAGATAAGACAACCCTAGCTTCCAGTCAACCTGTGTTTTTAATTTATGCTCTGCCTAAAGTTATTAAAGACAAAAATTCTTTTGCAGAAGCTTTAGCTTCCAGGCTTTGGGAGATAGATAATGATGAGGATGAAGTGAAAATAGAATACGCTGAAGTGATTTCCCAGAAAGAAGGGATACAAAAAAAGATACTATCCCAAATTTCAAGAAACCTTTTTTGGGTTAGCCTTGGTAAAATTGTAGACACATTTGATAAGAAAAAAATTGAAGAATTAAACTTGAAAGGATTGGGTTTTGAGGAAACTTCAGATAGATTTTATCCTGAAGGATCTTCATCAGCTCATCTTTTGGGGTTTGTGGGTAGTGATGTTTATGGAAAGCCCAAGGGGTATTTTGGGTTAGAGGGATTTTATGATGGAGAACTCAAAGGAAGAGATGGATTACTAAAACAAGAAAGAGATGCAATGGGATTGCCAATTTTAATAGGAGATTATGTTTTAAAAGAACCGATTCAAGGGAACACCTTGGTTTTGAATATTGACAGAACTATTCAGTATATAGTTGAGGAAAAGCTAAAACAAGGAATGGAAAAATATGGAGCGAAAGGTGCCTCAGCAGTTGTTGTTGACCCAAGAACAGGGAACATTTTAGCCATGGCATCTCTACCAAGTTATGATCCTGCTAATCCTAAAGAGGAGTCTAGTCAATATTTTAAAAATCCTTTAATTGCAGACTCATACGAGCCAGGATCTACGTTTAAAGTTTTGGTTATAGCTGCTGCCATTAATGAGAATAAAGTTAAAGCCACTACATTGTGTGACATATGTATTGGACCTTTATCCATTGGAGGATTTACGATAAGAACTTGGAATAATAAGTACTATCCAAATTCAACTATGACGGATGTAATAGTACACTCTGATAACACAGGTATGGTTTTTATAGCAAGAAGACTTGGCATAGAAAAGCTTTTTAATTATTTAAGAGAGTTTGGGCTTGGTTTTCTAACAGGGATTGATCTGCAAGATGAGCAATCTCCTGGATTGCGAGATTTAGGAGGATGGAGAGAAATTGATTTGGCAACTGCCTCCTTTGGCCAGGGAATTGCAGTCACTGGTATACAGATGGTAAAAGCTGTCTCAAGCATTGCAAACGGAGGGAAAATAATGGAGCCTCATGTTGTTAAAGAAATAATAACTCAAAAAAATGGGGAAAAAGAGACGTTTGAAATCAAACCTAAAGAAATATCAACACCAATAAGTAAAACTACAGCCAAGTTAGTAACCAATATGATGGTGAAGGCAGTTGAGGAAGGAGAATCCAGATTTGCCAAACCTAAGGGCTACAAAATCGCAGGTAAAACAGGAACAGCTCAAATTCCAGTTGCAGGGCATTACGATCCTAATAAAACAATTGCCTCATTTATCGGTTTTGCCCCAGCAGATGATCCTAAATTTTTAATTCTTGTTAGATATTTAGAACCATCCTCTTCCATTTTTGGCTCTGAGACTGCAGCACCTACTTTTTTTGATATATCTAAAGAACTCTTTTTATATTATGGAATTGCTCCGAATGAGATATAATTAGCTTCAATGAAGCGAGTAATTAGAAAGTTTATTCCGAATTCCTTAGTCAATTATGGCAAGCACTTGCCAGCTGGCGTTTTAGCAAATCTACTATATAACTTTCCATCAAGAAAGCTAAAAGTAATTGGGGTAACTGGAACCGATGGTAAGACCACAACCTCCAATATGATTTATCAAATTTTAAAAAAAGCGGGAAAGAGAGTCTCGCTCATTTCTTCAATAAATGCAGTAGTTGCAGATGAAGTTTTTGAAACAGGATTTCATGTTACAAGTCCAAGCGCATTTTTTTTACAAAGGTTAATAAATAAGTCTTTAAAAAAAGGTGATAGGTATATAGTTTTGGAAGTTACCTCTCATGGTTTGGATCAATTCAGGTTTTTTGGGATAAAGTTTGACGTAGGGATTGTAACGAACGTTACAAGAGAACATTTAGACTATCACAAAAATTTTGACAACTACTTAAAAACAAAAAGTAAATTAATAAAGAACTCTAAAGTTGCAGTTTTAAATGCTGACGAAAAACATTTCAAAAGACTTACTAGGATGACAAAAGCTAAAGTTGTAACTTTTGGTTTGGAAAATTCAGCGGATTTTAACCCAAAAACATTCCCTCTAAATTTAAAGATGGAGGGTGAGTACAATGTTTTAAATGCTTTGGCAGCGGTAGCAGCAGCGGTAAGCTTAGGTATTGAAAAATCCATTATAAGAAAATCTCTCGAGGGATTTTTAAACTTGGAGGGTAGGATGGAGAAGGTGGAAAATGATTTAGGTTTAAAAATTATTATAGATTTTGCACACACTCCAAATGCTCTGGAAAATGCCTTAAAGAGTTTAAGGAAGTTATCAGATGGAAAATTAATTTCTGTTTTTGGAGCAGCATCAGAAAGAGATAAGAGTAAGCGTCCAGTGATGGGAGGAATTAGTGCAAAATATGCAGATATTACAGTTCTTACTGAAGAAGATGCAAGATATGAGGATACAAATGAAATAATTGGAGAAATTGCAAAAGGAGCACTAGCTAATGGGGCTATTTTGAATAAAAATCTATTTTTTGAAGAAAGTAGAGAAAAAGCTATAAAACTTGCGATTAATTTGGCAAAAAAGGGTGATACAGTAGGAATTTTTGGCAAGGGACATGAGAAAAGTATCAACAGAAAGGGTACTGAGTATCCTTGGTCAGACAGAAAAAAAGTTGAGGAAATTTTAGATGGAAGAAAAAATTAAACTAGTTGTAGAAAGTCTTGGTGGTGAAAGAGTAAAAGTTCAAGAGAGGATTGGCCCTTATACTTATTTGGGAAAAGGAGGTAAAGCTTTAGGCTTTTATATAGCTACTTCCAAAAGAGAGTTAATAAACATTTTAAGTTTACTTTTTGAGCTAAAAATCCCACTAATCCTTATTGGTGGTGGTACTAAAATATTATTTGACAACAGGCCAATAAATGCATTTGTAATAAAAAATAGGAGCAGCTTAATAAAAATAGCAGGAATAAAAGGGAGTGTTGGCAAAAACGGTTTAGGAGTCAAAGAAATTCTTCTTGAGGTTGATTCGGGTGTAAGTATAAACAAATTAAACGAGTACCTCTCTCAACAGGGATTTGAGGAGATTTCAGGATTTTCCTCAATGCAATCTACAATAGGAGGGGCAATTTTTTTTGATCTAGCACTAATAGAGAGGACACAAAAAATTAAAGCTTGGGAAGGGGGAGAGGTTTTTAATATAGAGCACCCAGAACTTAAAAAAAGTCATATTGTCATCTCTTGTGTATTCAAATTTAAATCTAAAGATAAAGAAAGTATAATTTAGGAAATGATTGACATAAACACTCATCCTATTTGGGATGGAAGTCCTATTTGGGGGAAGGTAGGAAAATTTAAAAAGAAAGTGCATTTGGCACGATTTTTTATAGCAAAACAATACGCAAAACTTTTTCCAAGATCTATGTTTATTGGAGTCACCGGATCCGTTGGAAAAACACTAACGACAAAAGCATCTCAAGAAGTATTATCAGAAAAATTTAATACAATTTCTACTAAAGGCGATTTGGATCCAATTTTTAACATACCGCTAACAATTCTTCGAATAAGACCTAAAGTGAAAAAAGTCGTACTAGAGATGGGAATAGAATACCCAGGCGAGATGGAGTATTATTTAAGTTTCGTAAAACCTAAGACTGCAATACTCACTAATGTGAGTTTTGCCCATAATGAATTTTTAGGGGATCTTAACGATGCTTTTTTAGAGAAGTCAAAACTTGTAAAACAACTTCCTCACGATGGCCTTGGAATTTTAAATTGGGATGATCCCCTAGTAAGGAAAGCTAAAGAGGAAACAAAAGCTCAAGTAATTTATTTTGGTTTAGATGAAAAAAATTGTGATGTTTGGGCAGGTAATATCAAAATTAAAGATTTTAAGACTACATTTGAATTAAATTATGGGGTAGAAAGAGTAGAAATACTATCAAACCTTCTAGGAATTCATCAAGTTTATCCTCTTTTGGCAGCCAGTGCTCTGGGGATTGCAAACTCAATACCCTTAACAAAGATAAAAAAGGCGTTAGAAAGATTAACTCCTCCTCCTCACAGAATGAATGTTCTGAATGGTTTTAATGGATCTATAGTCATTGATGATTCTTACAATGCTGCTTTTGAGTCAGTTGAAGAAGCGCTAGAAACCCTAAATTATGTTCCTGCAAGAAGAAGAATTTTAGTAATAGGTGAGATGAGAGAGCTTGGGTTGTTTATAAACAAGCTGCATCTTCTAATTGCCCAAAAAATTTTTAAGGACAAGATTGACATTGTACTACTGGGTAGAGGAAAAACAAAAATTATTTATGATGAGCTGATAAGGTTGGGTTTTTTGCCCGAAAAAATTCACGGTGACCTTCAAAACCCTCAAATTGTCAGTAAACTTTTTAAAATTCTCGGGAAGGGGGATATAGTTTTGGTGAAAGGGGCCAGAGCAAATAGGTTAGATGAGGTGGTAAAAAAAATTACCAAATAAATTAAATATGCAAATTATTTTAGGTTTAGTACTGATATCATTTTTTGTTACATCTATTCTTTTGGTGCCATTTATAAATCTACTTTTTGCATTGAGGAAGAAATATCAAAATTTAAATTCAAAAAATAACAATTCCCTCTCCCCAATACACAATTATATTTTGAAAAACAAAGATGAAAAAACACCAGTTGGAGGTGGACTCTTGCTAATCCCTATAATTTTTATTTTATTTCTATTTTCATTTTTACTTTTTAATCATCAGTTAGATATTGAGTCTTTTATTTTAATATTTTCACTTCTTACCTTCGGATATATTGGGTTTATAGATGATTTGAAAAAAATTTTCAGCAAGTTTAGCGGTAAATACCAGGGTCTTAGGGGCAGGTATATTTTAGGGTTACAGACCCTATTTGCAGTAGTTATATCTTTGTTAATTTATTATTTTGTTGGGTTAAATAATATCTTTCTACCCATTGCAGGAAACGTTGTATTGGGTTGGTTATACATCCCTCTTGGCGCTTTTATTATAGTTTCTTTTGCAAATGCTTTTAATATTTCAGACGGAATGGATGGACTCTCTAGCGGTCTTCTTTTAATTTCTCTACTAGCTTTTTTGGTTTTGGCACACACGGTATTTGATTCTACCTTAAGTTTATTTGTAGGAATTTGGATTGGGGCTATAATTTCATTTCTTTATTTTAACGTTTATCCTGCAAGAATTTACATCGGCGATGCTGGAGCGTTTGGATTCGGGGCAACTCTAGCAGTCGTTGGGCTTCTTACAGGAAAAATATTGGGTCTAGGTATAATAGGAGGCGTTTATGTTATTATTGTATCATCTTCTCTTTTGCAAATTCTTTCAAAAAAGTTTTTAAATAAAAAAATTTTTCCAATAGCTCCAATTCAATTTTATTTTAAATTTCTAGGTTGGGAAGAACCCAAGATTGTTATGCGGTTTTGGCTAGCTGGTGCTATTTTTGCAATTTTTGGTCTTTGGCTGTCAATACTTTCAATTAAATGAAGCGTTTGAAGAACTTCTCTTACTCAAACAAAGAAGAAAAAACAAATCTTTTTTTAAACCTTGATTACACACTTTTAGTGTCAGTTCTAATTGTAACAGCATTAGGTTTAGTAATGGTTTATGATGCTTCAGTTGTACAAGGGTATAAAGATTATGCTGATAAATATTATTACATTAAACAACAATTAGTTTGGGCTCTACTAGGAATCTCCGTCATGGTAGTAGCATCTTTTTTTAAATACACAAACTACAAGAAAATGGGTCTTGCTTTATTTCTAGGATCTTTTACTCTACTTGTTGGTGTATTGATTCCTGGTCTTGGTTCTTCTGCCGGAGGAGCACATAGGTGGCTAAACCTTGGTGTAATAACTGTTCAACCAGCTGAACTTATTAAAATTGCAAGTATAATATTTTTTGCATCTTTGTTTGAGAAAAAAGTAAGAACACCCTTTTTCCTTGGAGTAGTTACGGCAGTTGTTGTTGTAGTAGGGTTTTTACAAAAAGACTTAGGAACTAGCATTGTTTTTTTTCTTAGCTCACTTGCTATGTACGTTGTTGCAGGGGCAAAACTCTCCTTTCTTTTGACAATGACCCCGGTAGCTTTAGGAGCATTTATTTTGTTTATTGCTACATCAGATTACAGACGTCAAAGGATTCTGGCATTTTTGGATCCTTTTGCAGACCCTCAAGGTTATACATACCACATTTTACAAGTTTTGATTGCTTTGGGAACTGGGGGTTTTTTTGGGCTTGGGTTAGGTCAATCCAGGCAAAAGTTTGAGTATATTCCTGAGGTTACAACGGATTCTATTTTTGCAATAATTGGGGAGGAATTTGGATTCATAGGTGCCACAACTTTAATTATACTTTTATCAATTATAGTTTGGAGGGGTTTCAAAATTGCTGATAAATGTAATGATAGGTTTGGAAAACTTTTAGCAGTAGGACTAAGTGCTTGGTTGGGTATACAAATTCTTATTAATCTTGGGGCAATGGTTTCTTTGATTCCTCTTACAGGTGTTCCACTTCCCTTTATTTCTTACGGAGGTTCAGCACTTCTTGCAAATTTAGCTGCCGTTGGTATTCTTCTTAATATCTCAAGATATAATAGTAAGCAGTTAAAATAACTTACTTATGAAAGTATTAATAACAGGTACTCATTTTACTCCTGCCCAAGCATTAATAGAAGTTTTAAAAGAAAAAAGATTTGTTTTGGTCTATATCGGTAGAAAAAATACGATGGAGGGGGATTGGGTAAGTTCAATTGAGTCAAAAATACTTCCCAAATATGGAGTGAAATTCCTACCTCTTTTTGCTGGTCGTTTGCAGATGGTTTTTAATATTTACTCTGTCGTATCGCTTCTTAAGTTCCCAGTTGGGTTTGTACAATCTTTTATATATGTATTAAGAGAGAAACCTGATGTTACTGTATCTTTTGGAGGTTACGTTGGTTTTCCTGTTGTATTTTCATCATGGCTTTTGTCAGTCCCTGTGTTAGTCCACGAACAAACATTAGTTTCAGGGCTTTCAAATAAACTTAGCTCATTTTTCGCAGACAAAATTGCAGTTTCTTTTAAGAACCATGATTTTTTGAAAAATCCTAAAGCATTTTTTTCTGGTAATCCAGTTAGGAAAGAAGTATTGCAAAATTCAAAACCTACAAAAGAGTTTAAAGATTTTTTAGAAAATGCAAAAAAACATAAAAGATTAGTTGTATTGGTAACAGGAGGAAATCAGGGTTCACACTTAATTAATGAAACTGTGTTTGAGCTCCTGCCTAGCCTAATTAAAAAATATTCCATTATTCATCAAACAGGAGACTCAAAATTTAAAGATTTCGAAAAACTTAAAGTAGCAATGGAGGGTCTTGAAGAAAGGGAATTTTATTTACCTAAAAAATGGATAGATGCCCCTGAATGGTCATATAGCTTGAGAAATGTAGATTTAATTATTTCAAGGGCAGGAATTAATACATTATTCGAGATAGCATACTTAAAAAAACCTGCCATTGTCATTCCCCATCCTTTTGTTTTTCAAGATGAGCAAACAAAAAATGCGCAGTATTTTTCAAAATACGGTTTCATTGAGATTCTTTATCAAAAAGAGTTAACGCCCAAAAAACTAATGGAGTCAATAGATAAAAAGTTAAAAAAGGCTCCTGTTAAAATTCCCAATTTAGATTTAGGAGTATTTAATGCAGCAAAGACTCTAGCTCTTGCTTTGATGTTGTTATCAAAAGAAAATGAGATTTGAAAAAAGCAGAAGAAAACACAAAAAGGTTTTCTTTGGGCTATATATCTTGGTACTTGTCTTAGTATTCTTAGTTTTTCACAAACTTTTTTCAATAAATGAAGTTAATTTGAAATTTTCTAACAAACCCTGTGAAAAAGTTGAAACCATAGAAAGAAGTATAAAAGTTAAAGGCAAAAATATTTTTTTCTTGAATATCAAAAAAATTGATGAAGAAATAAAAAATAGATTTATTTGCATTCAAAGCGCACAAATTAAAAGACAATTACCTGCAACAATAAATGTCAATCTTAAAAGCAGAGAACCAGTGTTGAGGGTAAATTATTATAGCATCTCTACTCCAAGCGGGATTTTAAGTTTAAAAGATATTAGTATTTCTTCAAAGAGTGCCAGATTAAATATTCCTCAAGCAAGATTAAAATTTGAGGGAAACTTTTTTTTAGACAAAGATGGAGTAATTATTTCAAACGATTCCAGTAAATTTTTTTTTAGTGCAGATTTGATTGGAGATAAACCAAAACTGTTTCTAGATCTTGGAGATTTCATAAGAAAAAGTATTGAAATCTTGATACAGGTTAAAAAACTACCATTTTTTACAACAAGAGTCTTAATAGTTCAGGACAAATTTCTAATTTTTTATGGGAAACCTGATGTAATATTTAGTTTAAAAAAAGATCCAAAACAACAGGTTGCATCTTTACAATTAATTCTAGAACAAGCTAAAATGAATTCAAATCAGAGTGAGAAAAAAGATAAGGATTCAAAAGGAATAATAAAAATTGATTTAAGATATGATAAACCTGTTATTGTTTTTTCAAATAAATAATTATGGCAAAAGATAAAGCAGTTTGTGCGATAGATGTTGGATCTTCAAAAATCGCTACTTTAATTTCAACTGTTGGAGAGGACGAGAGGATCAATTTGATTGGTGTTGCTGCAACAACTTCAAAAGGAGTCAAAAAAGGTCAGATTGTTGATATTGAAGAGGCGGTTGAGGCAATTACAGAAAGTGTAGAGTCAGCTGAAAGAATGGCGGGGTACTCTATATCATCTGCCTATGTATCCCTTGGTGGTCCACAAATAGAAAGTACAAACTCTCATGCAGTTGTAGCAGTTGCTGAACCAGAAGGAGAAATTAAAGAAGGAGATATTTTAAGAGTTAATGATGCTGCACGAGCAATTGCTCTTCCCTCATCCAGAGAAATTTTACATGTTATTCCAAGGACATTTACTGTTGACGGGCAGGAAGGGATAAGAGACCCAATTGGAATGACAGGTGTAAGACTAGAAACAGATACCCATATAATTTCAGGTGCAACAACTGCGATCAGAAATCTGGCTAAGTCTATAAATATGGTTGGGATTAATATTGACGAGATAGTTTTTTCAGGAATTGCCTCTTCTTATTCAGTTTTAACTGAAACAGAGAAAGAACTTGGGGTCGTACTCGTTGATATAGGAGGAGAAACTACTGATATTGTTATTTTTGTTGATGGTGCGATAGCATATTCTTCTGTAATTCCGTTGGGAGGGAGACACGTTACCTCAGACATTGCAGTTGGACTTAGAATTTCTCTTGAGAGCGCAGAAAAGATAAAGCAATACTTGAGTAAACCTGTTAGAGTTCCTGTTATTCCGGAAACAGAAAAATCCAAGGATGTAAAAAAGAAGGAAGAAGAAACTCTTGACTTTAAACAGATTGGTATTTTAGAAGATATCCAGAAAATCTCAAGAAAGGCTCTTGCAGATAGCATAATCAAACCAAGGGTTCAGGAAATATTTAAATATGTTGGTAAGGAGATTAAAAAAAGTGGTTTTGGGGCCCAAGTCCCCTCAGGCTTGGTTCTTTCTGGAGGGGCATCACTAACAACAGGTATGTTAGAACAGGCAAAATATATCTTAGGTTTTCCTGCAAGACTTGGAAAAATTGAAAACTTTATTGGGCTTACAGATGAAATTGATTCTCCTGCCTTTGCTACTGCTGCCGGGCTTATACTTTATGGGAATAAGGAGAACACAGGAGCGGATATGAGTATACCTGTAATAGGAAAGAGCTTACCAATAAAGGCAATGGCCCAAAAATTCACAGATTTAATAAAATCTTTCTTACCTTAAGATGTGGACAAGATGTGGACCTAAAGGTTAGCTAGTTTCCTCTGTACAAACTTGATTTAAGCTGATACAATCTCCCGGTAAAATAATCTACAAATTTTATGTTGATAAACAAGTTTGAAAGCACCGCTATGAAAACATTGTTTTCAAGCTTTAAATTTTCCGGAGGAAGAATTTAATGCTTATCAAACCCGACGTTCAAAGATTCGCTAAAATAAAGGTTATTGGCGTTGGTGGCGCAGGTTGTAATGCGCTTTCTTCTATGATCACTCTTCAACAAATCCAAGGCGTTGATTTTGTTGCAGTAAATACTGATGCCCAAGCACTCTTGCAAAACCAGGCCCCTACAAAAGTCCAAATCGGGGAGAGTTTAACCAAAGGATTGGGATCTGGAGGTAACTGGGAAATAGGGCAAGCGGCAGCAGAAGAGTCGACACAAAAACTAGAGGACGTTATGCAAGATGCTGATATGGTTTTCTTAACAGCAGGTATGGGAGGAGGTACTGGTACAGGAGGTATACCTGTTGCAGCAGGGGTTGCAAAACAAGTTGGAGCTCTAACAGTTGCTGTTGTTACAAAGCCGTTTTCTTTTGAAGGGTCAAGAAGAATGATGATTGCAGAAGAAGGCATAGACAGGTTAAAAGATAAAGTAGATGCTTTAATTGTGATTCCAAATCAAAGACTTTTGGAGGTTGTGGATAAAAACATGACTTTACAAGAAGCTTTTAAACTTGCTGATAGCGTTTTAGGTCAGGGCGTCCAAGGGATCTCTGATCTTATTACAATGCCTGGGTTGATTAATGTAGATTTTGCAGATGTAAGGTCAATCATGAGTAGTGCAGGCTCAGCTTTAATGGGTATCGGACAGGCTGGTGGAGAAAACAGAGCTTCAACTGCGGCAAGGATGGCTATTGCCTCTCCTTTACTTGAGGTTTCAATTGAGGGGGCAAAGGGAGTTCTATTTAATATAGTTGGAGGACCTGATATGTCAATGAATGAAGTTAATGAAGCAGCCCAAATTATATCGCAGGCTGCAGAACCTGACGCAAATATTATTTTTGGCGCTACTATAAAAGAAGATTTGGTAGATATGGTAAAAATTTCAGTCATAGCAACAGGGTTTGATGAGTCCCGTGGGAGGTTAAGAGAGTATGCAGGGATAGGCATGAACCCTTCAGTAACACCTCCTGCTTTTACTACTCAACCTACTCAAGCTCCAACCTCAGATGATACTGCATCAGCTCAAACAACAACTTCTGATCAACCTGTTCGTGAAGAGAAACCAGAGGAAGATGATGAACTCGAAATCCCCGCATTCTTAAGGCAAAACCGCTAATAACCTCGGAATTTCTTTCTTGCATTATAAAGTTTTTCTGATAGCCCTCCTTCTTGCGTATGTTTTTCTTTTAAAGAATAAATCAGTTTATCTAGAAAATAATTAGCCTGATTAATTAGAGTTATAAGTAGATTTACAGCTTGTTGTCTATCAACTGGGAGATCTG
Organism: uncultured Gammaproteobacteria bacterium; assembly: GCA_964459095.1. Taxonomy (GTDB): domain Bacteria; phylum Patescibacteriota; class Microgenomatia; order Daviesbacterales; family UBA10151; genus CAYWKL01. Next base: position 17,716 of record CAYWKL010000008.1, on the reverse strand, counting down.
GGAAATTAGGATTATCAGGGAGAGTGGGTGATGCTTTCAAAAGCTCCCATATTTTTCCTATCTCCATTATCTCCCTTATTACCCTATCTTTTTCCCAAATAGGGATTTTATTTTGTCTAGCAAAAGCTAAATAATCTTTTAGGAGCTCTTCTAGAGAACCTCTAGAAACACCTGCAAGTTTAATATAGCCTAACAAGCTTTGCTGCTTATTTCCTTCTGCAAGATTCTGCATACCAGATCTAGCAGCTTGCTCCATTTGGTCTTTAGTTCTAGATTTATAATCAATCCATCTTTTACAAAACTCCACAGTGTAATCGTAAATAGGAACAGTCAGTTTATATGCGAGAAGATATTCATAACCTGCCTTATTCATTTAATGGTTAGTCTGCGAAGCCATAATATCATAAATTCATCCAGCACGTCTGGTTAGTAAATTATTTTTCTGCTAAAATTACCCTATGAGTTTTAAAGCTGTTTCGTTAACACTTGATTTCAATTAATCTAATCTCCAATCCCGGATTGGAAAATTTAAATATAAGGTGATACATTAACAAGCTATAGCTTATGAGTGTATCAATAACTATAACTTTAATTTTCCCCTCAAAATAAGTAGAATATCTCATATGGCTTTTAAACCAGTTTCATCACAAGTTGATTTTCCAGCTCTTGAAAGAGAGTTGCTTAAAAAGTGGTATGACGAGGGAATTGTGGAAAAATATTTACATAAAAATGACGAAAATGATGAAAAGTTTTCTTTTTTAGATGGACCTATTACTGCTAACAACCCTATGGGTGTGCACCATGCATGGGGAAGAACTTATAAAGACTTATGGCAAAGATGGTACAACATGCGCGGGTTTAGAGAAAGGTTTCAAAATGGATTTGATGAACAAGGCCTTTGGGTTGAGGTTGAGGTAGAAAAAGAACTGGGCCTTAAAAATAAAAAAGATATAGAAAATTTAGTTCCAGAGAGCAAATTTGAATCCTTAGTTAAATTTATAAATCTTTGTAAAGAAAGAGTTAAAAAATTCTCTGGGATTCAAACTGAGCAGTCTAAGCGCTTGGGTTATTTTATGGATTGGGATAATTCCTATCACACTTCCTCTGATGGAAATAATTATGCTATATGGAATTTTCTAAAGGTAGTTTGGGAAAAGGGATGGCTATATAAAGGGTATGACAGTGTTCCTTGGTGTCCAAGATGTGGAACTGCTATTTCCCAGCATGAAATCCTAACAGAAAATTATGCACAAATTACTCATGAATCAGTTTATTTTAAGCTTCCTATTAAGGGTAAAAAAAATGAATACCTAGTAGTTTGGACAACAACCCCTTGGACAATACCAGCAAATGTGGCAGTTGCAGTTGATCCAGAAAAAACCTACTTAAAGATAAAAGAAGGTGAGGATTTAATTTATTTAATTGAAGTCAGAGCAAAAGCTCTTGGGGTTAAAAAAGGGGAAAAGGTAAAAGGGAAAGATTTAGTGGGATTAGAATATAATGCTCCATTTGATGATCTCCCTAGAATTAAAGAAGCTCTAAAAGGTTATACCCATAGAATTGTTGAGAACGACAATTTAATTTTACCTATTTCAGAAGAAGAAGGAACGGGTTTAGTTCATGTTGCAACAGGTGCAGGTACTGAGGATTTTAAATTAGGTAAAAAAATGGGTTTGCCTGTAATAGAGCTAATCGATGAGGAGGCAAATTATTTGGATGGAACGGGTGACTTTAGTGGAAAAAATGCAAAGAATAATCCTGAGTTAATAATAGATTATCTAAAAAGCCTTAAAGGAGGAAAGTTCTTGCTCAAAACAGAAAAAATTACTCACAGATACCCTAGATGTTGGAGGTGTAGAACTGAACTTGTTTGGAGAGTTGTGGATGAGTGGTATATAGCAATGGACAAAAAAGATAAATCCGGCAGAACTTACAGGGAACAGATGGTTGAGGTAGCCAAAAAAATAAATTGGATGCCTAAATGGGGACTTGAAAGGGAGCTTGATTGGTTAAAAAATATGCATGACTGGCTCATTTCCAAAAAAAGATTTTGGGGTTTAGCTCTACCAATTTGGGAATGCAAAAATTGTGGAAATTTTGAAGTTATTAGAGGAAGGGATGAGCTAAAAGAAAAAGCATTCCAGGGTTGGGGTAAGTTTGAGGGAAATTCGCCTCATAGGCCCTGGGTGGATGAAATAAAAATAGAATGCTCAAAATGTGGCCAGTTAATGGATAGAATTCCTGATGTAGGTAACCCTTGGCTTGATGCTGGTATAGTTCCATTTTCTACTATGCCACCAGACTTTTTTCCAGCGGATTTTGTTACAGAGGGTTTCCCAGGGCAGTTCAAAAACTGGTTTTATTCGCTTATAGCCATGAGCACAGCTTTAAAAAACACTAATCCTTTTAAAAATTTATTAGGCTTTGCAAATGTTGTAGATGAAAAAGGAGCGGAAATGCACAAATCAACAGGGAATGCGATTGAATTTAGTGAGGCAGCAGATCAGGCAGGTGTGGATGTAATGCGCTGGTTATATTTAGTTCAAAACCCTGAAGAAAATTTAAAGTTTGGATATAACAATATTGATGAGGTAAGGAGAAGGTTTTACTTAATTTTGTGGAATGTTTATAAGTTTTTTATTGATTATGCTATTGTTTCAGACTGGGATTGTGATCTTAAGATAGGAGGAAAAACACCACTTGATGAGTGGATTTTAGCAAGACTTACAGAAACAGTTTTAACAGCTAATCAGTCTTTAGAAAAATATGATGCATCTACAGCTTCAAGAGCAATTGAGGATTTTGTAGTTAATGATTTATCAACTTGGTATGTTAGAAGAATTAGGGATAGGGTCGGACCCTTATCTGACGAAGAAGATAGAAATCTGGTTCTGTCAATTTTATATGGCAATTTAGTCACTCTTTCAAAGTTACTTGCTCCGTTTATGCCTTTTATAAGTGAAGAAATCTTCAAAAACCTAATCGATGAAGAATCTGTTCATCTAAGTGATTACCCAAAGGGAGATAAGAGTCTTCTTAATAATCAGTTAATTCTCAAGATGAAAAGTGTAAGATTGATTGTTGAATTGGGCCACGCTAAAAGGAAAGAAGAAAATATTAAACTTAGACAGCCTCTAGCTAGTTTAATGTACAAACATTCTGAAAAGTTGAGTGAAAATTTAGAAAAAATTATTGCTGATGAGCTAAATGTTAAAAAAGTAGAATTCAAAAAGAGTATAAAAGGTACTCTGACTGTAGAATTGGACACAAAAATTACCCTTAAATTAAAAGAGGAAGGTAAGGCGAGGGAATTAATAAGAAATATTCAAAAGCAAAGGAAAGATCAGAATTTAACTTTAAAGGACAAAATTGTAATTGAGGCAGAAAATTGGCCAAAAGATTTTGAGGATATGATTTTGAAATCAACTGCTTCTGTTAAAATAACCAAGGGTCCGACCCTAAAGATAACTAAAATTTGAAATATTCATGATAATTATTGCTGCAATTCTCCTTTTAAGCTTAGGTGTTGTTGTAATTTATACTTCAGACCAAGCCCTTGCTTTAACCCAAGGGATTTATGGCCTTTTAGGAATACTCTCGTTTTTTTCAATAAGAAGTTTTGATTACAACTTACTTAAACCCCTAACTAAATTTTTCTATATATTAACCATTTTTCTTCTTGTTATTGTTTTCATAATTGATTTTGAAACCAGAGGAAGTGTTAGATGGATCCCAATAGGACCTTTTAATTTACAACCCTCAGAGTTTGGAAAAATAGCTTTAATCCTAATTCTATCAAATTTCTGGTCCAATAACATGCCTACATGGAAAAATATAGCTTTAAGTTTATTAATTGTCGCCCCAGTATTGGGACTTGTATTTCAGCAGCCTGATTTAGGTACTACAATGACTCTCTTTTTTATCTGGTTAACATTACTAGTGTTTTCAAATATTAGTCTTTATAAATTATTAATGTTGGGTCTACTTGGAGGAATAATTGCCCCTTTTGCTTGGTTTTTTTTGAAAGAATACCAGCGGCAAAGATTCTTAGGTTTCCTTTTTCCAGAACAAGATCCACTTGGAGTAGGCTATAATGTAATTCAATCGACAATTGCAGTGGGGTCGGGACAAATTTTCGGAAGAGGTTTGGGAAGAGGAACCCAATCTCGTCTACAATTTTTACCTGAATTTAGAACTGACTTTATTTTTGCCTTTATTGCTGAAGAATTAGGATTTGTAGGTTCTTTTTTAGTCCTCTTTTTATATTCAATCATTTTTTATTTGTCATTCTTGATAATTAGAAAGACCAAAGACATATTTGGTCAGCTTATTATTACTGGTGTTTTAGGGATGCTGTTTTTTCAAATAGCAGTAAATATAGGGATGAATACAGGGATTCTTCCTATAACTGGTATAACTTTGCCCCTTTTATCTTATGGAGGAAGCTCAATATTGACTGTATTTATTTCTTTAGGATTAGTAGCTTCAGTTCAAAAATTTGGCAAGAAACTTGACAGCTCAACTTAAGTAAGGATACAATTTGTGGTCATGTTGAATTATGTAATTGTTGAAGTTTCAGGAAAGCAATACAAAATAGAGCCAGGAAAAGAATATCTTGTAGATCTTTTAGAAACTGAGAAAACTTTTGAAACTGACAAAATTTTGTTAGAATCAACAAACGGGAATATTAAATTTGGCGCACCCTATCTCAAAAAAATATTAAAGTTTGAAGTATTGGGTTCAAAAAGTGGAGACAAAATAAGAGTTGCTAAGTACAGTGCAAAGGCAAATTATAGAAAAGTTAAGGGATCCACTCCTAATTTTTCAAGAATTAAACTAATTGTAGACAGTCGTGAAAAAGCTTGATATAATTTTTCACAAGAAGTAATAAGAAAATGGCACACAAAAAAGCAGGATCAACAGCAAAAACTAATAGAGATTCGATTTCCAAAAGACTTGGTGTGAAAAAATTTGGGAATGAAAAGGTTATAGCTGGTAATATTATAATTCGCCAAAGAGGTAATAAATTTTATCCCGGTGAGGGGACAAAACAAGGTAGTGATTTTACGATTTATTCTTTAACCTCAGGAAAAGTGAAATTCAGAAAAAAATTAGGTAAAACCATAGTAAATGTAGCTAGTGCATAATGGACGAACGAAACGATAATATTTTTGAGTTGGATACTAATCTCCTTCAGGCAAACCCTCTTCAGCCAAGAGGTTTAATCACACCAGAATCTTTAGCAGAGCTATCTGAATCTATTAGAACTCATGGAATGTTAGAGCCCTTAGTTGTTGCTAAAACCCCTGCTGGATACCAAATTATAGCTGGTGAAAGGAGATGGAGGGCTGCGAAACTTATTGGGTTACAAAAAGTACCTGTGATAATTAGAGAAACAAGCCCTCAAGGAATGCTTGAGATGGCAATTGTTGAGAATGTGCAAAGGGTTGACCTCAATCCGCTGGAGCGTGCACAAGCTTATAAAAGACTTATGGACGAGTTTGATTTAACTAACTCTGAAATAGCAGCGAGAGTAGGAAAAAGCCCATCTTATATCTCTAACACAATCAGACTTCTGACTTTACCAGATGCCCTGAAAGACGCCCTTATGTCCGGTCAAACGACAGAGGGACACGCAAGAGCCTTATCTTCGCTTGAGGATCCCCACTTAATTATTGAAGCATACAAAGAAGTGTTAAAGAGGAACTTGTCAGTTAGAGGAGCAGAAGAATTAGTAAGAAGAATGAGGTCAAAGCATAATATTGGGCCTAAAAGTAATTCCGCTATTCAAACAATGAGAGTGGTTAGTGAAGATATTGATAGAGTAGAAGAGGTATTAACTAGAACTTTAACTGGGGGTCAATATAAACCCAGAGTAAAATATATACTTACTGGAACTAATGCAAGGCTTGAAATCAGATTAGATGGAAAACCCGAAGCAACAGCTGAGAAAATTGAGGATATTTGTAAAGCAATCGTTGAATCTGGATATTTTGCAGCTATGGAGTCTGAATCAGACCAATCGAATATAGGGGCCAGTACCTAAAAAAGGCCTGTCCTATTATTTCATCCCTTGTTATAAAGCCCCATTCCCTTGAATCAGAGGAAGCTAACCTATTATCTCCTAATACTAAATATCTATCATCAGGAATTATTATTTCTTGTCCTTCTCTTAAAAAAGAGGCCGGTAATGTTGTCACATTAGAATCAAGGTAAGATTCGTTAAGAAGCGATCCATTTAGATAGATTTTTCCATATTGTATCTTTAATCTGTCCCCGGGAACCCCAATTATTCTTTTTATAAAATCTAAGCTTTCATCTCTGGGTTCTCGAAAAACTATTATCTGTCTTCTTTGCGGTTCCCCAAGGGTATACCCTATTTTATTTGTTAAAATATAGTCTCCATTTTCTAAAGTTGGGTACATCGATTGTCCTGAAACTCTGTGAGGTTGTGCGATAAAAAGATAAATGGCAGTTCCAATGGCAAGAAAAATCACGAGTGTTTGGATAAATTCAATTACCCTCGCTCCAAAAGAGGGTCCTGGTTCTTGGAAATCTCCAGCATAAATTGGATCCATAAAAGGGATTATCTCAAGAAATAAGGAGCAAGTGCAACAGTTAGCTAAACTTGTTAAGAAAGCTAAATTATGTCAAAATTCCTTAAATAAGATTAAGTGGCCAGTTAGCTCAGCGGTAGAGCGCTTCACCCACATTGAAGATGCCGGGGGTTCAAATCCCTCACTGGCCACAAAGGAAAGGAATATGGTAAAAAAAATCTTTAAGGGATCTTCATATTTAATTTTCTTCCAGGCTGGGGCAAAAATAATTATTTTTTTCTATACTGTTTTTCTTGCTAGCAATTTAGGAGTAGATAATTTTGGAGTTTATGTAACAGCACTTGCTTATTACAGCCTTTTTTCTTCTTTTACTGATTTTGGATTCAATAGGTTTTTAATAAGAGAGGGTGCAAAAAATCCTTTAGGTATAACCAGTTTCATCTCTCATATAATATTCCTAAGGATTTTCATAACAATCCTTCTTTTTCTTGGTTTTTCTTTATGGATTTTTAATTTTGATCCAAACCACTTAAGATCAACACTTTCAATTTTGGCAGTTTTTGCATTAATTCCTCACAGTATTTCTTTAACCTTTGATAGCGTGTTAATTGCAAAACAGCGATTATTATTCTCAGGAATTGGCTGGTTTATTTTAAGTTTAGCAAATGCACTAACAGGTATTTTTCTTATAGAAAAAGGGTATGGGATTTTTGGACCAATTATAGCTTTGACTGTTTCACAGGTAATTTATCTTTTTGTACTTGCATTTTTTTCAAGAGTAAAAGTTTTTATTCTATCAACTTCTGTTAATAAAATAAGAGAAATAATTAGAGGCTCACTCCCTTATGGGATTTTAGGAGTTTTGGGACTTATTTATTTTAGGATAGACATATTGCTCTTAAGCTATCTAAAGGGGGTTGAGGAAACCGGTCTTTACGGGGCAGCGTACAGATTTTTAGAAGCAATAATATTTGTTCCGAATGCAGTCTCAGCTGCGCTTTTTCCAATTATGGCAAGGCTGCACGAAGGAGAGCAAACTGACCTTAAAAAAATTTATTCTCAAACTACAAAAATAATGCTTTTGGCAGCAATTCCTATAATGGGAGGTTTTTTCTTTATACTCCCAATTTTTATCAAGTATTTTTTACCTCAGTATTCTCTTTCCATTTCTGCAATACAAATCCTGACGCTTGCAATACCTTTTATGTTTATTCAAGTTCCTGCAATCAATGTATTATTTTCATCAGAAAAGTACTTAAAAGCAGTTATCTTTATTTCGTTTTTTGCTATTTTATTTAATGTGGTTTTAAACTTAGTTTTTATTCCAAGATACGGATTTATTGGGGCATCATGGGTTACTGTTGCATCAGAAATTCTATCTTTTGTTGTATTTTTTATCTTCTTAAGATTGGTGATATTTAAAAGTAAATGAAAGTTTCAGTAATAATTCCAAACTGGAATGGGGAAAAGTTGCTAGAGGATTGTTTGCTTTCTTTAAATAAGCAAACATTTAAAGAATTCGAGGTCATTTTAGTTGACAACTCTTCGACAGATAATTCTATTAAAAAAGCGTTTAATCTACTTCCTGAGATAAGAATTCTAAAACTGAATAAAAATTTTGGGTTTGCAAAAGCTATAAATAAAGGGGCCCTAAAATCTAAAGGGGAATATTTAATTTTCTTAAATAATGATACAGAGCTAGGTGAAAAATTTATAGAAAACCTGGTTGAATATGCCAATGTATATAAAGATACAATTTCTTTTAATCCAAAGATACTTAATTTTTTTGAAAGAAAAAAAATAGACGGATTAGGAATTGATATCAATGAAGTTGGACAAGCAAGATCTTTGGGTTGGGGTGAAACAGATTACGGGCAATTTGAAAATCCTGTTTACATTTTTGGAGCAACAGGTGGAGCCTCTCTTTTTAGAAAAAAAGAATTTTTGAAGCTAGGGTTGTTTGATGAGGATTATTTTATGTATTCTGAAGAAGTTGACTTTGCTTTTAGAGCACAGTTTCTTGGCTTTAAGTCAATGTACTCTCCAAAAGCCATTTGTTATCACAAACACAAAGCAACTTCGGGAAAAAATTTAGGCTTGATTGAGTATTGGCAATTTAAAAACATGATGATGAGTATAATTAAGGATTTCCCAAGTGATGTTTTATTTCGAAATAATACTTGGTTAAAAATTATTTTTGTATTTTTTCATACTATTTATTATCAAATAAAAAATGGATATATTTTAGCTTCTTTAAAAACTTTTTTTTGGCTTTTATTCAATCTCCCAATACTATTAAATAAAAGAAAAAAAGTTCAAGAGACCACAAAAGTTGACATGAAATATATTGAAAGCTTTTTCACTGAGAAGAATTTGAAGATTTTAAAGATCCCAGGTATAAAATTAACCATATAAGGATTGAAGGATAAAAAATACTATTGATAAAAAAACTATTTACCAAAAGACCAAGAACTCCTGAAAAGACCAAAGAACCTAAATTAGTTTCTTTATTCTTCATAGAAAAGTAAAGAATAGAAGTAATAAATGACAAAAAGACCATAAAACCGATGATACCTGTTGTTGAAAGGACAAAAAGCAAACTTGCATCATTTGAAGCACTTCCTCTAGAATTAATTTGAGCCACATTTGCAAATTTGTATTTCTCTAAAGCAAACTTGTAGGTATTAAATCCTACCCCAAAAATCGGGTGTTTTAAAAAAAGCCTAAATCCTTGTGCCCAGGTATCGAGTCTATTTTGGGCAGAATCACCTCTATTAATATTTCTTGGAATGGTGATGTTAATTTGATATATATAAAAGATTACAAATAAAACAAGTGTTAGTAAAATTGAGAATTTTAGAATTCTTCCTGATTTAAGTAAAAATCCGAGTGAAAGAGATGAAATTAAAAAGAATAGATAAGAACTCCTTGAAAAGGTTAAGGCCAAGCAGACATATACAAGGCTAAATAATGTTATTTTTACTTTTTGTTTTTTGAAATCAAAAAGATAAATATTCAAAAGCGACAAAATTAAAAAACCTCCTAAAAAATTTGGATCCAAAAATGTAGATACTGCTCTAAGATAGTGAGGATCCCAACCAAAGGTTTCTAAAAAACCCAAATCAGGGATAAAAATAAATTGTAGAATTCCCAAAATCGAAAGTATTACTCCGGAGTAAATAAATATTTCAGGAGCATTGAATACTAATATTTTTTTGAATACAAAATAAAAAAAAATGGCAAAAATAGAAAGCCTTGTTATATATAAACTACTTATTAAGATTTGATTTAAACTTAAAGACAGTGGGTTAAGTAATAAGGAGATTATGCAGACTAAAATAAAAATTACAAAAAGATAAAAATATAATGGTAAATTTCCGTAACTTTGCTTTTTTAAGTAAAATTTATAAATCCCTAGTAAACTCAAAAAAATAATTGTAATATCTAAAAGGGCAGGACCTCTTAAAAGAGTAACAGGAAATTTTAACAATTGTCCAACTATAAGAGAGATTATTAAGAGAATTGAGATTTTGTTTAAAGAAATAGACATATGGAGAAACTATTTTATTCCATTAAAACTTTTACTACAAGAAACTTTTTGTTTTTATCAATTGCTTTTTGGATTTTATTTATTTACTCAATTTTTTTTATTTCCTTAGATTTTAACGGAATAAAGCTTCTTTCCAGCTTGAGAAGTTGGGATAGCGGACATTACATTGGTATTGCAGAAAAAGGATATTCTGAAAAGTATCAATTTGCTTTCTTTCCTCTTTACCCTTTAATAACCAAAGCTATTGCTTTTTTTACAGGAAGTTATCTTTCGGCAGCTTTGATGATTTCAATAATTTCTTCAATAATAGGATTAGTTATTTTTTTTAGAATTTTAACAAATGAATTCAAAAAATCTCATAAAAAGACATTCCTCTCTCTTTTATTTTTTCCTACATCCTTTTATCTTGTAATTCCGTACACTGAAGGTTTATTTTTTCTTTTATCAATGATATTTTTTTACTACTTAAAAAGGAGTTTTTTGATAGCATCAATCGCTTGTGGACTAGGTTTAGTTACAAGAGTGGCAGGATTTGCACTCTTTCCAGTGTTGATCTATGGACTTTATAAAGAGAAATCAAAGGACAAGCTTCTATCCCTTTGCTTTGCGCTTTCTCCTTTTATTACTTATATTTTTTATTTATTCATAGAGACAAAAAATCCATTTTATTTTTTAGAAGCCCAGGCTCACTGGCAAAGGAACCTTTCTTTTCCATTTATTGGTTTTTGGGAAACATTGCTAAAGATTTCTTCTACAAGTTTTGAAAGACTTGATTTTAACGATATTATCAACCTAGGGTTTGGAATATTTGGTTTAGGGTTAGTTCTAAGAAGTTTTAGATTTTTAAGACTTGAATACTCAATCTTTGCTTTAATTTCTATACTTGTCCCACTTTTTACAGGAAGTCTTATCTCATTTCCGCGATTTTTGGTTAATATTTTTCCAATATTTATACTAATTGGCAAAACACGAAATTTATTGTGGGGAATTTATATAGTTTGGAGTATTTTTTTACTCATTTATTTTTCTTTCAGATTTATAAGCGGGGCTTGGGTAAGTTAGGGTACATATTTTACTCTTCTTTCAATAGTACTAGAGTTTCCGACCTCATTTGTAGCTGTTATACTAATTGTATTATCGCCTTCTGATAAACTTACTTCACTAAGGAAGGTTCCATCTGAGGAAGTTATGACTCTGAAACCATTTATAGTGAGCTCATTTTCAGGATTTGTCTTACCTCTTATTATAGTTTTCTTATCCCCACCTTTTATCTCCTTATTATCCTCAGGTTCTGACACCTCAAGATCTGGTTTCTCACTAGAATAAATAACCTGAATTTTTTTAGATGATAAGCTCGTCTTATTCTTTTTATCTGCAGTTTTTCCATAAATATTATTTGTTCCTTCAAGTAGTCTGATTGGGTTGGAAATGAAGCTACCATCGTTTCCTGAATCTGTTTCTGAAACTAAAGAGTCGTCAAGATAAATTTTTACTTTTACAAGTGGAGTAGCGAATCCTTTTATTATTATGGTGGCGGTATTTGTCGCTTCATAGGGAATATTTAGAACAGGTGGGGCCAGTGATATAGCTTCTGCAGCCTCTTTTTTTGGTACAGCTTTGCTAAATATTGATAGCTCTCCAACGAACAAAGGAAGTACCCATTGGAAAAGGACATACAATAAGGCAAAGGATATAATTATAGACCAAAGCAGCTTTGCTCGATTCTTACTTTCAACTCTTCTTAAGGATCTTGGTTTGTAGGTTGACCTATATCTTCTCACAATTCATATTTACTGCGAAAGAAGCTTAAAAGTCAAGAGCTTCGCTCATTTTACCCTAACAATAACAATATTACTTGGCTCTGACTCTCTTCCGCTGGAATCAATTGCAGTGACATAGAAGGAGTAATCTTTTCCACTTTTCGCATCAGTAACATACGTGCTTTCAGATGTTGAAGACTTTTTATATTTGAAAATGTTCCCCCAGCCTGAATATGTCCAGTATAGCTTGTATTTTAAAGCTCCAGAAACTGTTTCCCAACTCAAATTTACCCGGCTATCTGATGGAGAAACGCCAGTAAGATTTTGTGGTGCAGATAAAATATCTATTGTAGGGGAAGGAGTCACTGTTTCAGTCGGGGTAGGAGTCGGAGTTGGCGTAGGCGAGGCGCTCGGCGTTAATGTTGGTGATGGAGTTGGGGTGGGAGAATTCGTAGGTGTAGGGGATATAGGTTGACAAGTATGCCCAATGCAGCCGCGTGCTCCAGCTTCTTCTGTTGTAGTATAGAAAGAAGGACAAATAGAGGCATTTACAACTTTGCTGCTATCAGAAAAGCCACCACTTAAGAAAAATGCGACGCTATTTTGACATACAGCGCCTTGAATATCATCTTTTGGTACCTTTACAACGACTTTTGCTTCTCCTTCATAATCCAACACATTGTTTTTCACAATGTTATTGTTAGCGCCATCACCCGTTACATCCCCACCCGCTCGAAATGCTGCTCCAAGTATTTCATGTCCTGTTGCTCTGGTACTACTTGTATGATCACCGTTAGTCAGGTTTTGGCTGTATAAACTTAAATATCCTACGGTGTTATGGAAAAAGGTATTGGCAGGCCCTCTTGTATTAAAGGCAGCACTTTGTGAATCGTATTGACTGATGCATACGTTATCTGAAATAACATTCCCGCTTGAACCCTCTTTGATATCAACACATTCATTGCCGTGGGTATCAAAAAAATTGTGATCAACAGTTGTGTTTTTTGTGTAGATCTCTCTGCCATATTTTTGTAATCCTGTCTGTACGATAAGTGTCTTACACTCCTCTGTTTTACATTTCACAGGATCAATTTGATCAGGAGCTGTTCCTATATAAATACCTTCACCATTTTTATAGCTTTCCCCTCTGAATCCTACAAAGTCCCTCAAACCACAATTAGCAACAGTATTGTTCTCAAAATGATTTCCTTCTGAAAAAAAGATTACCCTGATACATTCTCCTTGTGCATGATGAAAATTGTTGTATCGAATACGATTAAAGCTTGCAGTTTCTACCCACAATAATTTATCTACAGTTTTTGTAACATCTTTTGTATCAAAATATCCTCCATCAAATTCAAATCCTTCAATGACATAGTAGTCATTGAAAAGATCAAGTATTCTTGTTGTATCAGCTCCTTTGAGAACAACTTTTCCCTCTGCTTTTAGGGTAATTGGTAAAGAGAGTGTCCCATTAGTTTTTGTTACCAAATGTTCTTTATATGTACCTTCTCCTACAAGAATAGTTGTACCTGGGGAAGCAAGATCTAGAGCGTGTTGAATAGTTTTAAATGGTTTATTACTAAAACCATCCCCAAGTACGTCATCACCTGAGGGGGAGACATAATACGTGAGATTTGCTTCCTGAGCATGTACAAAAGAGTCAATGTGAGGATAAAATATACTAATAAAAATAATAAGGGAGAAGATAGTAGACAACAGTAAAAAAAACAATTTATTCGACATAACGTTTAAATAGTAATCTCTTGCTAGACTAATAAAAAAAACATTTTATGTCAATAAAGAGTTTGAATATAATTAATATTATGAGATTTGGAGCCGATGATGGGAATCGAACCCATATCCTTACTTTACGAAAGTAGCGTTCTACCATTGAACTACATCGGCACAAATACCCACACCCGGTGTGGGATAGGTAGACACATCAGGAATTGGAGCGGGGTACGAGAATCGGACTCGCTTCTCCACCTTGGGAAGGTAGCATACTACCGGTGTACTAACCCCGCAAATTTTCTAAATTATATCAAAGGAAAAAGTTTTGGAGTAATTTTAAATTATCTTGGGATTTTTAAGACCATTCCTGGTTCTATTAAATCTGGGTTTGCAATATTATTAGCCTTAGCTATTTTCTCATAGGCATATATATTCCCATAAGCTCTTCCAGCTATAGTGGAAAGCCAGTCACCTTCCACAACAGTATATTTACCATCAGTTATGGATTCACCCCATATGGTTTGGTTTTCCGCTCCACCTTTTGCACCATCTTCCATAACTTGAGCTGTGGCTTGTGGTTCTATCACTTGAGCACCATCATTAAGGGAGGGGCTAGGGGAGGCTGATTCTTGAGGCAGCATTACTGATTCTTCCTCAAGTTTTGGAATTTCTAGTACTTGTCCTGCTTCAATAGCATTTGGATCTTTAAGATTATTAGCATTGACTATAGCCTCATATTTATACCCATCATCATAATAGTGCAGTGCAATGCTAAAGAGTGTATCGTTTTCTTTGACAGTGTACTTTCCTGGAAGGTCTTCTTTAGCCACGTCACCAGTAGTTGCTTCCTGGTCTATTTGTTGTGAGGGTCCTAAATCTCCTTGGGGTTTATTGAAATAATTGTAAAGCAAGATCCCAACAATAATTATTATCAACCCACCTAGTACTAGACTTACAAGAGATTGTCTATCTTCAAGGTCAGATTGGATTTTGTCAAAAAAAGATTGTTTGTTTGAACTACTGCCTCTTTCTACATTGAGGTCTGAAGCTCTTAGTTTATAAGAAGATCTTTTTGTCTTTTTGGGCCTGGCCATAATTAATATCCTTTAATTGCCAGGGCAGAAGGATAAAGATCTTTTATATTATTTCTAAGAAGTTGTCAAGACCTTAAATTTAGAATTGTGAGATATTGTCGGGCTTAAGGCTTAAAAATTCTTTTTAGTGCCCTACCCATTGATTCAGATAATAGATATACATTATCAGGATCATCAAACCTATCTTTTGGATTTGGTTGTCGCCTTTCTATAATACCAGCTTCAAGACACAGATTAATTATTCTAATGTTTTCTTCTGGAGTGGCAAGATCCAGTGTTCTTGAATTACCTTCTAAATTTGGTGTTATAAGGGCTGCAAAGGTTTCCTCACTCATCCTACTACCCATTCCTTTTAACCGCGAACCAGGGAAATTATGTGCTGCACCAACAGTATGAGCCATTACACAGAGTTGTTCCAAAACACGTAAAGCTTTCTTTTCCCCAACCGCTCCTCCACCAAAGCCATCAGTAAATGACTGAGGGAGAATTGCTCTTAAATCCCTAATTGTTCTTACACCTCTTATGCGTTCTGTTACTGGTAGCGGTTGGTCTTGTTCAGACATATGGGTAGAATTATAGCACAAATCATGCCTATGCGGGCCACATTCATGTAAACTGAACGTGGCGGGACCGACCGGATTCGAACCGGCGATCTTCTCCGTGACAGGGAGACGTGATAGGCCTCTTCACTACGGTCCCATGAGGACTTGTTACCCCAAAGCAGTATTGTAACAAACTAAGGTTTAAAATGGTATATTAAGCGTATGCAGGGAAGTAATCAGGATGTTGCTAATCTTTTAAGGTCTGTTGCTGCTGCTTTAACTTTGAAGGGCAAAAATACTTTTCAAATTAGGGCCTATGAGACAGCTGCTGATGGAATAGAACACTCAAGTGCAGAATTATCAGATTTATGGCAGGAAGGAAAATTAGGGGAAATTCCAGGGGTAGGTAAAGGGATAGAGGAGTATTTAGATGAATATTTTAAAACAGGTAAAGTTACACACTTTGAATCATTAATGAAAGACATTCCTCCTGCAGTATTTGAGCTCATCCAAGTTCCTGGGGTAGGTCCTAAAACAGCTCTGGAACTGGCAAAATTAGGAGTAAAAGGGCACGAGGATCTTGAAAGAAAGATTTCCAGCGGAGAATTAGTCAAAAAAGGATTTTCAGGGAAAATTTCTGAAAAAATATATTCAGGGTTGTCAGAGTTTAAAAATAGAAGCGGCAGAATGCTTTTACCTTTTGCCCAAACTCTAGCAGATAAAATTTTAGAGTACCTGAGAAAAAGTTCTGATGTAATCGATGCTCATGTTTTGGGTAGTTTGAGAAGACAGGTTGCAACTGTTGGAGATTTAGATTTTTCAGCTGCTTCAGATAATCCAAAAAAAGTTGTTGACTATTTTGTAAAGTACCCCGGAGTTAAAAAAGTTTTAGATCAGGGGGAAAACAAAGCTACAATTATTTTGTCTTCGGGAGTTCAGTCTGACCTTTTGGTGGGTGACAAAAAGGGTTATGGAGCCCTATTGCAACACTTTACAGGATCGAAACACCACAATATTAAGCTTCGCTCTTTAGCTTTGGAGAAAGGTTTGTCACTGAGTGAATATGGAGTTAAGAAAATCAAAAATCAAAACAACACGCCCCTCCTCCGGAGGCCAAAAATCAAAACTGAAAAAATCATAGAAACTAAAACTGAGGCAGAATTCTATCAACTCCTTGGAATGGAAATCCCTCCGCCTGAGATTCGAGAGGACACAGGTGAAATAGAAGCTGCAGTTAAACACGAGTTACCAAAGTTGGTTGAACTTAAAGATACAAAAGGAGATCTTCATTCACACGGCAATTTTCCTATGGTTCATCCCTCTCATGGGCCAGGTGTTAATTCAATGGAAGATATTATAAAAAAAGCTATTGATTTGGGTTATGAATATGTAGGCATTTCAGATCACCCACCTGGTTTCAGAACAGTTTCTGAAAAAGAAATGCTTGAAATTTTAGAAAGAAGGAGCAAAAAAATTGACCAACTAAGAAAAAAATTTAAGAAAATTCGAGTACTTAATGGGCTTGAAATAGACATACTTCCAGACGGAACTCTTTCTGTACCCAATGAGATATTAGATACGTTGGATTATTGCATTGCAGGGGTACACTCAGTCCACAGAATGGAAAAAGATAAAATGACCAAGAGGTTGTTAAGAGCTTTGGAAAATCCTTTCGTTGATATTTTAGCCCATCCAACGGGCCGGCTCTTAAACGAGAGAGACTCTTCAGATGCTGACTGGGAAGAAATTTTTAAGTTTTGCAAAGAAAACAAAAAACTACTTGAAATAAATGCTTTTCCTAACAGACTTGATTTAAGGGATGATTTGGTTAGAGAGGCAAATGAACTGGGATGTAATTTTATAATAAATACTGACGCCCACGAGGTTTCACAAATGGGAAATATGAGATTTGGAGTATCTGTTGCTAGGCGCGGCTGGACTGAAGCTAAGAGCGTTGTTAATACTTGGGACTGGAAAAAATTGACGGATTGGTTTAGAATGAATAAAACCAAATAGTCATCCTGAGCGAAGTCGAAGGATCTAAAGATTAATCTTGAGATTTCTCACTTACAGTTCGAAATGACATCAAAAAATATATGAATCCTTTGATTATTGTAGGAATAATATTAGTAGTTTTAGTTTTATGGCTTCTTTTTACTTATAACTCTTTAGTGGTGCTTCGAAATAGAGTTAGAGAAGCATGGTCACAAATAGATGTGCAGCTTAAAAGAAGAGCTTCTTTAATTCCAAATTTAGTTGAAACTGTAAAAGGTTATGCTAAACACGAAAAGACGGTGTTTGAAGAAGTAACAAAAGCCAGAACTGCTTTAATGAAAGCTGATCATCCATCTGCAGCTGCGGCTGCAGACAATATGTTAACAGGAGCATTAAAATCCTTGTTCGCAGTTGCAGAAGCTTACCCAAACTTAAAAGCTTCAGATAATTTTAAAGCTTTGCAGGATGAGATTTCTGATACAGA
>CAYWKL010000007.1:0-38701 GCA_964459095.1 uncultured Gammaproteobacteria bacterium | reverse complement strand
ATTGTGTTCATGTTATTAAGTTATCATCTAACGTACATCTTGTCAATAGGAATTTCTTAATTTTTTGTTACACCCCGGGGGTGTGATAAAGAGATTGCCAGTCTAACTTGCCTAAAGTTTTAATTTGTGGAATACTTTAAATTAATGGCAATGTTTACTGCTCAGGAAATTTATTATGGCTTAAGAAAAACTTTGCGCCATATTGGATATAGAATCAGGATTTCTAGGCGCACTGTTATTTATATTATTAGTGCATTTTTAATAAGCACTGCAGTTTTTTTGGGTTACGGCTATCTTGAATCCCCAGGTCCTGTAATAACAATTACCACCCCTGCAGATGGCGCCTCTGTTGAAGGAGCAAAACTTTTTGTTAAGGGAAGTGTTGAACCTGCTGGAGCTTTTGTCTCAGTAAATGGGAAAGAGGTTGCAAAAAATGGAGATGGAACTTTTACAGCTATTGTAACAATTCCAACAGGAAAAACAATTCTTATGGTGGACGCAAGCTATAGAGGTAAAGGTTCCTCTTTGCAACAACTTGTAGAAAGGGAATTAACTGAAGGTGAAAAGGCTAAAAAAGACTCAGAGCGCAAACTTGCAGAAATCAAAGCAAAACAGGAGGTTATAAATACTGATCAGCGAATTGAAGAGATTTTGGGAGCATATAGTGCAACAGTAGAGCCAAAATCAGTTAGAATTTTAAGCCATGAGCTTAAAACCCAGGCTGGTCTAAAAAGAGTAGTAGGAGAGGTTATGAACGGGGTGCCTGAAGAGGTTTTCTGGGTAAGGATAACAGCTAGCTTTTATGATAAAGATGACAGCGTTGTAGATACAAAAGTAGGTTTTGCTGCAGAATTTGAAAAATCGATAGGACCATTTGATATAGCAAAGTTTGAAACAGCCTCAACAGGAAAAGAGTTTTCCTACTATAAACTATCTGTTGATTGGAGAACATCTTCTAACTTAAATTCTCCTGTAGAGGATGAAAAGGAGGCATCAGTATCATCTAAAACCAAAGAACCTGAACCTTCTGAGCCTGAAGCGGGGGAGTGATAAATTTTTATGTTTCTGCATCAAGCCTCGCTAATCCCTTCTACAATTGCTCTTTTAGATTTTTTCAATTCCAGCTTCCCTAATTTTTTCTGGTACCCATATTGGTATTTAGGGAATCCATTTAATTATCTTATTGGCCCTGTTTTGCCTTTTTCATCACTTTTTTTAAATAGGATATTTGGTTTTACTCCTGAGCAATCTTTTTGGCTAGTGTTTATTCTAAGCTACCTGGTAGGGAATATAGGTTTATATTTGTTTAGTAAAAAGCTGGGAGCCACAAATCTCTTTGGTTTAGCGCTAGTAGCTATAAACATTCTTCTTCCTTTTTCATATATTATGATCAATTTTCAAAACGGCTTGGGGCATATTTCCTTTTTTTCTTTACCCTTTGTTTTATATATTTTTGTTGATTTTTTAAAGAAAAATAGTCATTTTTTTGATCTATTACTAATCCTTTCGATATCTTTTTTATTATTAATAGATATTTCAGTTATAGTTCCAATTATCATAGGTTTTTTATCACTAATAATAGTGCTCAAAAGCCCTAGAGTATGGATGGAAACCATACTAAAAGTAACTTTAGTTTTATTTGCAAGTTTATTTCTTTCTACAACCTGGTATACCTTGGGATTTTTGCAAACTTTAATCTTAAATCCATCTTTTGGAGGACAGCCTTTAATCAATGTTTTAAAACTTATTTTTGATTTGTCTTTGCGAATAATCCCAATAATTGTGGCTGTCTGGGTTGTAAAAAAAGGGAAATTAAAATTAAATAACTTAACTTTTTTTGGTTTGCTTTTTTTCTTTAGCTTTGGATTCTTAACAATTTTGCGATTTGTATCAGATCCTGATTTTGTTCTTGACTGGATAAGCTATACTAAAGAGCTACAACTTGGGATAAGTTTCATTATTATCAGCGTCTTTTTTAGCCTTAAGTTTAACAAGAAGGTCTCCTTATTAATTTTAATCTGCATTGTTAGTTTACTTGGATGGGTTAAATTTTATAATCTTATACATGATTTAAACTCAAATAAGTTTAAAATTGAGGTATTAAATCTAATACAAGATGGTTCCAGGAGTAACTATTTTTTTTCAGGCTCTACAGTCTTTTGGATAAATCAATACAAAAATTTAACTCAGTTGAGAGGAGGAAATGACGGGGTAACAATTCATCCCACTTGGGCAATGGCTTCATATCAAATTAGAGAAGGTAACTCTCTTGAAACTTCGAAGATGTGGATGGAAGCCTTGGGGATAAGGACTTACTTAGTACACAATAAAGATTCTAAGGATTTTTTTCTAGACTTTAAGAATTCACAAAAATTTGAAACACCATACCCTATAGCGAATTCTAATGGTAATATTTTAAATGGGTCAGGCGGACCAATAGAAGCAATTAATATGGCCAGGGTTACAGATAACAGTATTTTCTCGGTTAAGAGACCAAAAAATGGTGAGGATAATTTAAGATTGAGAGAATATATAGATACGTTACAAGAAGGTGTTAAGATTGAAAAAAGAGCTAATAGAGTCATATTAAGTAGAATACCCAAAGCAAAGAAAGTTATATCTATCGCCCAAACATATCATCAAAATTGGAGATCAGAGAACCCAGATATTAAAGTGACTGAAGATAGTTTAGGGAATACAGTCCTTGTTTCCAAATCTAGCTTTGCTGAAATTATAAAAATTGAGTATAATCCGTCTCTATTTAGCCACGTCTTCTCATTGCTTCTTTTTACTATAATGCTTTACTTAATTTTTAAATTTAATCTTATAGCAAAATTTATTTTCAAAAAAATTTCTCTAGACTAGACCAAAAAATAGATTATTTTGATATATTCCCATAGAATTTTGAGGCTAAATAATTAATATATAAGAATGTATCTTGACAAGCTTAAGAATAAGTGCATATGATTTAAATAAGCACAGAATATGCACACTGCCCAAAAATCTCCCCAAAAAGGGGAAGTTAAACACACAAAGAAAAATCTTAAAGAAAATCCTCAAAAAGATTACCAAATTGAAGGGTATGAAGATATAAAAAGAGGAGTTTATCTTCAAAAAAGTAAAATTGACTCGCCGAAGGAAACTAGTGCTGAAAAGATTATTTCTCTTCTTGAAGGGGGAGGGTTTGGAGCCTGGACTGTAATATTTCTTTCTATAATCTCACTGATAAACTTAACTCTATTTTTACCAATCCTTAAGTTAAATCTTTCTCCTTCATATAACAGCGCTGCACTTACCATGGCTGCAAATTTTTTTGCCTCCGCAGGGTTCATTACTAAAGATCAATTCTTTTTAGGCTTAACTATTCTTGCATTTTTAGTTGTGCCTATAAGTATTTATCTTTTTGTAAGGAAAAATGTATTTAGAAATGATTTAGCAGCATTTTTAGCAGCGCTATTTTTTATTTTGCCTACACCTTTTTTAAAAAATGGTATGCCTTTAATAGGGACATTGCTTTCAGGTGATGGAGGACATGCTTTTGCATTTGCTTTTATTCCTTTGGTTTTGCTTGCAATGCAGCATTATATTTCAACTGGAATTTTTTCTTATGGAGTACTTTCAGCAATGGGAGCAGCAGTTGTTGCCATTATTTCCCCCTTCGCTTTCTTTAATCTTTTGGTAATATTTACAATACTTTCCTTTGCAGAGGGGTTTGTGGGAGGTTTCAGATTAAGGCTTTCAAGAGGGCCATTTGTAGTTTTAAGCTCACTGGCTCTAGCATTCTTTTGGTATTATCCAAATTTAATGGCACAAATTTTAACAATTGACCATGTTGTTTTGACCTTCAATAAGTCTTTAGCAGTTTTGCCCTTAGCAATTCCAGCCGTACCTATTGCAGGTACAATCTCATTCATAGTTTTTGATAGAAGAGAAAAATTAAGACCTGTGTTTGTAGGACTTGCTCTTCTTTTAAGTTATTGGGCACTTTTTTCATTTAGTAAAAATATTAATCTTTCAGGAATTTTTACATCCTCCAGGTATGAAATAGAGCTTATCTTTGCAGGAGCCTTTCTTGTGGCATTTATTGTTGCAGCACTAAATCAGTATTTCTTAAAAAAGTATGTGTTACTCAAAACCTCAAGACTAATGAGTGCCTTATATTTTCTTGTAGCAACATGTTTTATTGCGTTTTTAGGATTTGCTAGTTTAATGTCCATAGATACTATAAGAATGACTATTGCGAGTCAGACAGTAAGCCAGCAATATCATATTGGGATAGGAAGCTTTGCAAGAGTATTTACTCCTGGTGATACATCAACACTATTGGCAGGTTCCCTTTCCCTTTTTACCTTGCTTTTGCTGGGGATAATATTAGTCAAGCTTTCTTTTTCTTCTAACCCAAAAAAGATTATAAACCCTGTCTCATAAGTATAATATAATATCCCAAGGTGTGAAGCTATAACACCTCGGAGGTGTTAGACTCAGAAGTCTTGTTTTACTTTAAAATTGTTTTGCCTTAAAGTAGAAGTATGCAAGATAAAAAACAAATCTCCCTCTGCAGCGATCACCTTGCTAGGCTTTATGAGGATATAAAAAACGGAAATCTTGAGGACTTAAAAAAAATTGAACATAAGCTCACTCCAACTGAGGAGTGTGTTGCCTGCACTTATCTTTTAAAAGCTAATGGAACTGTAAAAGAAGCATTTGAAAATTATTTGGCAAAAGAGGGCATTAGGGTTAAAGAGGATAAGGAATCAAATGTGAATTTTACTTTGACCACAAATCTTCGTTTAATGGGTACTTTAGTTTTTTTAGGTCTTGGGCTTGCGCTTATAACATTAGTTAATTACCAAATTATTGAAGGTTGGTTGAATAAAAATGGCCCTGCAAATATAGGGTCAATTGAGGTTTCTTATGTTTCAATGGCAAGATTTTTTTTGGACTTTAATTTTCCTAATTTTGCACCCCTTTGGTATTTAGGTTTCCCATTTCATAATTTTTACACACCTCTACTTCCATTCCTTGAAGTTTTATTAAATAAGTTTTTTGCAGTTCCTTTATGGACTTCTTATAGAGATCTAACAGGATTTAGCTTTATTGCAGGACCTCTGACAGTTGTTTTTCTAGGCTGGTTTTTATCAAGATCTATATTTGCAGGAGTACTCTCAGGAATGCTCTATAGTGTAATCCCTTCAATACTTTATTTTGTAGTGCCAAATGGTGAAGTTTTTGCAGATAGATTTACTCAAAGCTTTTTTGATCCCAGAAGATTTACTGTTTTAGTTAGGTGGGGGGAAGGGCCCCACCTTTTTTCCTTAATGTTTGTTCCTTTAGTAGGAGTTTTCTATGGATTATTTCTTTTTAAACAAAAATATATTTATTTTTTATTGACCTGCATTTTTTTTGGCTTAGCAGCGCTAACTAATGCCATAGGTCTTTTTTCCTCAATACTTTTAGTAGGGGTAATGAGTTTTGTTTTTTCAGCTCAAAATAAATCAAGTAGACTTTTAAGCTTAATTGATCTTGTTTTAGTTGGGGCAGTTACTTTGGGTCTGGTCTCATTTTGGTATAATTTAACATTCATAGGAACTTTTTTTAAAGAAGGTGCTGGTACCGGAAACCTTCTGTTATCTTTTTTCCCCTGGGGTTTGGTGGCAGGAGTAGGAGCAATTATACTACTGTATCTATTTATAGCAAAATATGTCAAAGATTTTGGTTTTGCTGTAGCATTGCTTTGGTTTTTAATATTTTT
Source organism: uncultured Gammaproteobacteria bacterium (assembly GCA_964459095.1). Taxonomy (GTDB): domain Bacteria; phylum Patescibacteriota; class Microgenomatia; order Daviesbacterales; family UBA10151; genus CAYWKL01. The sequence goes on along the minus strand of CAYWKL010000007.1, from coordinate 32,949 downwards.
CTTTGTTGTTTATTTTTACTACACATCTGCAGGACCAGATGAATCCTACAGAAGGATTGAACTTTTGCCCCAGGCCTTGCGTTATGCAATTGAAACTGATTTGAGCCTATCAGTTTTGATAGCTGTGGCTTTGGCGCTACTTTTTAGATTAGCCTCAAAGATTAAGCCGTTTTTTGGAATTTTAGGCGCGATTGTAATTTCTCTTTTTGCTCTTTGGCTTTATGTTTATATTCAGCCTTTTTTAAATTCTTCGGCTATATTCTCAAGGCAAGTGACAGACCCTAAAACCCAGTCAGTTTATAAAATTTCCCAGTGGTTTAGTGAAAATACTGATGTAAAAAAAGGAGAGAGAGTAGTTGCTCCGGGAAATTATGGGTTTTATCTAAATTGGTTTACTAATGTTTGGCAGCTAAGGGGTGCACTTTTTCAGGCATCAACCAACTTTTGGCCTGAGCATATTTATTACCAACTAGCAAATGGAGAAAGCTCTGAGATTGCTAAAAATTGGCTAAAAGCTATTAATGCCAAATATATGTTAGTTACAACCCCAGGGAGTAGTGAACTTTATAAAGATATAAAAAATCCTGAGAGATTTGAAAGCTTAAAAAAGGTTTATGATAAAAGTGGTGACACAATTTATGAGACGGACTTAAAAAACTCTTCCCCTGTAAAGATAGTGAATATTAATACCCTTAAAGACTTAAAACCGCCAAAAAAAGCGGATGATAAGGAAAACCTGGAAAAGTATGTAAACTGGATTGAAGAAAAAGATTCAGCTGGGGTTTTATTTGATGCACATAGTTCTGATTCCTACACTCTTACAGGGAATGTTTTGAATGGTGAGGGAGTTTTAGTCCAGATGACTGGTGGTTCAGGATGGAGCGTTTTTGATAAACAAAAAAACTCCGGGGTGTCTATTAAACAGGATCCATTAGGGTTCATGGTTTTAACTCCAAACTCTGGAAGCTTTAACATTGAGCTTAAAAGAGGAGTTTCCTGGCAAGAGTGGTTAGGGTATTTAATAACCCTAATTACCTTTGTAGCTATTTTATCCTACCCTTTCTTTAAAGATAAAATAAAAACAAGATATTCACAAGGCTAAAAATCTTCTTACTTAGATTTAAGGGTTTTAAAAAAGAAACTTTTCTGCTAGATTTTGGCTTGATGAAATACGGTTTACCTTTTGTTAGCATAATTATTCCTGTAATAAATGGGTATTTTCCTCGTTATCTAATTAAAAGCTTAAATAACATAAGATATCCTAAGACAAAATTAGAAATAATAATTGTAGAAATTCTTAACAAAATTGAAAAAGTACATTTAAATAAAATAAGAACAATAAGAGTTTATATCGGTAAAAAAATAGGATTTGGTGAAGCGGTGAACACAGGGATTAAAAAATCAAGAGGAAACGCAGTATTTATAATAAACTCTGATGTTTTAATAAATGATTATTGTTTGAAAAAACTAGTTAGGTTTTATGAAAAATTCGGAGGAAATGTAATTGTTGGTCCAAGTATTTATTCTTCTGAGAAAAAATTTAAGCTTTCAAGTTTTGACACACCAGGTTTTGGATTGAATCCTTTCTTAGGGAAATTAACATTTGAAAAAAATTATTTAAGAAATTATAAATCTAAAAGAGAATTTGAAGTTTTGTGGATTTCAGGCTCTGCAATGCTTTTTTCCAAAGAGACTTGGGAAAAAGTAGGCAAATTTGATGAGAAGTTTTTCTTATATTGGGAAGATTCAGATTTTTGTACAAAGGCTAAAAAGAAAGGGATAAAAGTATATATTTTATCTACAGCTAAAATCTGGCATTATGGTTCTGCAAGTATAGGAAGAACAAGTTATGAAAAGATATATTATATTATTAGAAACAACTATTTCTTTATATATCGATATAGTAATATATTAGGGAAAACAATAATACATTTAAGAAATCTATTTTTAATTTCTTCAAAGACCTTCCAGTATTTTTTTGTTCCAAGTTCAAGAGATCACAATAAAGCATTTCTTCTTGGTATTTTAGATTTTTATAAAAATGAGTATGGAGTAAATAGGCACAAATCAATAATATGAGAATTGCTATTGTTAGAGGGTCAAGTCTAAACAAATGGGAAATGCAAAATCACGAGCCTTTGTCAAAAAAATATTCATTATTAGCTATAGGTTCTAGGAAACCCGCTTATGATCTTTCCGAAATCGCCATTCCTATAAAGAGATTGCTTTGTTTAGGAGATATTTTTAACTTTATACCTGGAGGAATAGAGTTCCTTTATCAAAAGTTTGGAGATCCACAAATATTATTGGGATTTGAAAAAGCTATTTCAGGGTTTGATATTCTCCATAGTGCTGAACTTGATAATTTTTATAGTTTGCAAGCTATTAAGGCAAAAAAGAAAGGGTTAGTAAAAAAAGTGGTAGTTACTTGTTGGGAAACTCTACCGTTATCCACTAAAAACAAAAAAAGGGATAGTATTAGAAATGAGGTTATTAAAAATACAGACCTATTTATAGCAGTTACAAAATCGGCAAGAAATGTTTTACTAAAGAAAAAAGTTCCTGAAAATAAAATTGTAGTTTTAGGCATGGGTGTAGACACAAAAATATTTAGACCAAAAAAACACCTTAAAACCGATAAAATAACCATACTTTTTGCCGGAAGAATAGTTAGAGAAAAAGGGATCTATGAGCTGATAGGAGCTTTAGATAAAATAAAACATATTCAAAGCTGGCAAATGATAATATGTGGTCAAGGGGCTGAAGAACACAAATTAAAAAAGGCAATTAAAAATCTAAATCTGGAAGAAAAAGTTTCATTCCTTAATTTTCAACAATATTCTCAAATGCCTGATTTTTTTAGCCTGGGTGATATTTTTGTTTTGCCAAGTTTAAAAACACAAAGTTGGGAAGAACAATACGGCATGGTTTTAGTTGAGGCTATGGCCTGCGGTAATGCAGTTATCACAACTGATGGTCCTTCCAGTGAAGTTGTTTCCAAAGCAGGCTTTGTAGTAAAAAGGGCAGATGTAGAGGCACTATCAGGTACGCTACTAAGACTTATAAAAAATAAGGCTTTATTGGATAAATATAAGAGTTTGAGTTTAAAAAGAGCAAAACTTAAATTCGATTCAAACAAAATTGCAAATGAACTAATGAAAATTTACAAAAGTGTACTAAATTCATGAAAATTCATTTTAGGTTAGAAGAAGCCACAATAACAGGAATTCTAATTATTGCAATTTTGTTAAGAGTTTGGGGTCTAAATGCCGGTTTACCACTTGTTTTAATTCATATTGATGAAAATGCACTAGTTAATCTATCTCTGGCAATAGTACCTGAAAAGGGTGCTCTATGGACTTCAGGAAGCGGGTTTTTAATGCCTTACCTAATTTTTCCATTTTACGCTTTTTATTTTTTAGCTGGAAATATTTTGGGGCATTTTCCAAACCAAGAAAGCTTTCTAAAAGAATATCTAATTCATACAGGCAATTTTATTTTGATAGGTCGTTTAGTTAATACGGCTATATCTGTTTTAACAATTTTTTTTGTATACATAACTGGTAAAAAGTGGTTTTCAAGAAAGTTAGGATTACTTGCTGCATTTTTTTTATCTGTATCCTTTATTCATGTTAAGGAATCTCATTACTTAAAAAATGATATTCTAGCAGGACTTATCACTCTGGTGATCTATTTTATTGCCTGTAAAATAGTTGAACAAGGAAAAATCCGCTGGTATGTACTTGCAGGAGTACTCACTGGACTTGCTTTCACAGTTAAGTTTTATCCTGTTTTTGCAGGTACCCTTATTTTAATTGCTCATTTTTTAAGAATTTTATTGAAGAAAAATACTGGATTATTAAATCTATATTGGAGTTTAATCTCTTTTACCCTTACAGTTTTAATATTTATTTTCCCTACATTTTTGCTTCGTCCAGATTCTTTCAGTGAATTTTTAAGAATTAAAAATATAGTTTTGGAGGAGATAAATCCTAAAAAGGGAGAGTTTATATTATTAACATACATCTTTGGACATTTGAAAGAAGGCTTGGGATTGCCTATTTTAATTGCGGCTTTTTTAGGATTGCTTGCGGTTGCGAAAAACATAAAAAAGTATCAGTATTTTTTATTGATATTTTTTCCAGTTTTTTTTCTTGCAAGCGTAAATCTTTGGGGGAGATATAATCTACCCAGACATGTAATAGTAATTCTCCCTTTTTTTGTAATACTGGCAGCTTTAGGGGTTTTGTTTGTGGTTAGTCAAATCAAGAATATTTTTTTTAAAAATATTCTTGTTGCCATACTTAGTGTTTTTTTAGTATTACCTACGCTAATCCGTACCATTAAGATGGACAATTATTTTTTAGGGATAGATACAAGAGAGCTAGCAAAGTATTGGGCTGAAAAAAATATTCCTTCAGGGGAGAAAATTGTTATTGAAGGTACTCTAAAGCCTTATATACCTTCAGGAGCAATTCCACTATCACTTGGCGAAGATTCAATTAAGGAACAACTATCCATTGCAGAAAAGAAAAATCAGAAAGCGATGCAGCTTAAAGAACTGGCTAAATTAAATAAAGGAAGGGCAACATATAATATTATTTCTACTCCATCGCTTGATAGTAAATACGATACAATTTCGGGAATTGAGACAAAAATATTCAATACTGACTTCTATATAAAAAATGGAGTTAAATATATAGCGTCCTCGAGTTGGGCACATTATTATAATCCCTTAAATTCTGAGTTTGAGAATAATTTAGATAATACTTATACAGTTATTGCTACATTTAACCCCGATGTAGTAGTTTTAGGTAACCCTCATGATACGTCAATAGATTATAGGGGTATAGATAAAATTCCTTTATTTTCTAAAAAGCTCATTGTTGGTCCTGTTATAAAGATTTATAAACAGAATTAAATCTATGGAAGAGGAAGAAAATAAAATAGCAGAAAAACTAATGGCCTTTAAAAAAAAAGCTGCTAATGCTTTTTTAATTCTAAGCCTTAAAAAAATAATCACTCAGATTATACAAACAGGTGCAAATATAATTTTAGCAAGGATACTTTTTCCTGAGCAATGGGGCCTTTTTGCATTACTTCTATTTTTTATAAATATTTTCTCTTTATTTTCTGATTTGGGGCTGAATGCTGCGCTTATTCAGAAAAATAAAAACCCAACCTTAAGAGAGCTTAGATGTGTGTTTAGTACACAGATTATTTTAGGGGTATTAGGAGGAATTCTTATGTTAATTTTTCTTCCAATATTTATATATATATACCGTGAGCAGATATCCAGTGAATTCATACCTCTTTTTATTATCTCCTCCTTAGCTCCTTTAGCTTACAACCTCAAGCTTATCCCTCATACGCTTCTTGAACGTAAACTAAAATTTAAATTGATATCAGTGGGGGATATAAGTGAAATATTTATCCAGCAATTTTTAACAGTTTCTCTAGCATTTTTCAATTTTGGGTTTGCAAGTTTTGTTTGGGGACTATTAATTGGCAGACTTATCGCAGCTCTCATATTTTATTATCTTGCTCCTTGGAGTATTGGATTTGATTTTTCTTTTAAACTTATAAAAAAATATTTGCCATTTGGGATACCCTATCAGGTTAATAATTTTGTAGGGTTTGCAAGCGGATCCATAGCTCCTATAATAGTAGGAGGGTTATCAGGTACAGCAGCTCTGGGGCTTATTAACTGGGCAGGAGGGGTAGGAGCCTTCCCTAGATTTTTTGCAGAAATATTAGGTAAGTTAATTTTTCCTTTAGCATCAAGAGCGCAAAAAGATAAGTTATTGTTAGAAAAAACTTTAGAAAGATCTATTATGATTGTGTCTTTGTCAACATTTCCAGTTGTTAGCCTAGTAATAGTTTTAGCAAAACCGATAACTTATATCATATACACTTCCAGATGGGCTGATGGTATTACTGCTTTGTATCTTTTTTCCCTTCAATCAGTTTTTGTAGTTTTAGGAATGATTTTCTCAAATTTCCTCCTAGCTTTAGGGGAAGTTAAAACAGTTAGGAATATAAACATTTTTTGGGTGGCTCTGCAGTGGGTATTGACATTTCCTTTGGTAAAGCTCATCGGATTTAATGGTTATGCACTTGCTGGGCTGCTTTCTTCTTTGACTTTTTTCATACCATTGATTGAGGTTAAAAGGTTTGTTAAATTAGACTTATTTAGGTATACACTCCCTTTTGCACTAATGTCATTAGTGTCCGGAGGGCTAGTATATCTTTTTGTGCAAAGATTTCCTATTCAAAATTTTCTTGAGTTAATATTAACTGCTGGGTTTGGGATATTGATTTATTTTATTCTGGTAACTATTTTTGAAGCTAAGATGGTAATAAAGAATGTTTCTTACTTATATACTATGCTTTTTAAAAAACCCTTTTAGGATCTTAAATAAAGAACTACTTTTAAGAGAATTGAATAGTAATTATCTTCTGCTTTGATTTCTAAAACTTTCGCGGAATAAAACCCGGGAATTTTTCTTGGGTTGTCTATTAAATCTTGCCAGTCTTTCTCATAATGTGGTTTAAATTCGTGAGAATAAAGAAGTATGCCATCAATTTTTTGATAATTTTCATCAATGTTATTCATTTCATTTAAAGATTCAGGTAAAAATATTGCTTTTTTTTGTGCTTGCCAGACTAATGAAGGAGCAAGGTCAGAAACTAAAACAGAGTCTTTGCCCGTATTTTTATCAACAAATTCAGAAATTAACTGATATTGGGTAGGTTTTTTATTATTAAACAAAGAATTGCGTATATTAGTTGCTAGTCCTGGAAAAGTAAGCAAAGGAATTATAAAAAAGATTGTAAATAAGAGTTTATACTTAAGATTAAAACTCATTTTTTCAGTAAAACGAACCCAAAAATTTGATGCCAAGATCATGAGTAAAGGAATAAGAGGATGCAAATAACGAAAATCTAGATAAGTTAGTATATGGAATAAAGAAAAAGTGACTAGTAATGAAGCAACAAAAATTTTAAATTGGAGATCTTTTTGATTTTTGTCTAGTAAAGCCATTAGAGCTAAAATTGAGATTGAAACCTGAAATCCGCTAAAGAATTTTTGAAAAAAAAGATATGTGTTTGAGATTAATTTAAAAAAGATAAGCTTGTAGTTGTGTAAAATATCGCTAAACTCTACTGGACTTACTTGTCTGAAAAGTTTATCTGGCGAGATAAAAGCGTCTCGCGCAATATAGCTCCAAAGTTGATTATTAGCAAAACTTGTATAATCGAAAGCATTTTTAGGAAGCAAAATCTTTCTTGCTAAAAAAATACTCAAAAAACCAACAAAAAAATAAGAAATATTTTTAAACTTGTTTTGATTTTGAAAAATTAAAATGAGGATAGAGGGTATTAAAAGATTTCCCTGAAACTTAGTTAAAGATGCAAGCGAGACTAAAATACCTGCCAATAAGAAGTTTTTTTTAAATACAGAAAAAGTTATTACTACGATTAAGAAGGTAAATAAAGGCTCTGACATTCCAGAGATACTATAGTCAAGAATAATGGGAGAAAGTATATAAAATAAGCACGAATAAACAGCTATTTTCTCACTATAAATCCGTTTAGCTAAAAGAAATAAAAAAGGGATAGTAGCGATATAAAAAAAACCACTTGTGAGTATTACTGAGAATGAAGATATTCCAAACAATATAAAAAAGATACCAATAAGGATAGGGTGAAGTAGTGGGTAAAAAGCTGGCCAATTTTGATATTCAGTTTTTGGTGCATAACTAATTAATCCAGGCATTATTGTATTGGAAGTAAATCCTTTTCCATTTACAAAGTTCCTAGCAATATCTGCGTAAATGCTACTATCTGACCAGAGATTATAAGCATCCTGGTGTAGGGCTAGATAGGTAAAAAAACAAGCGATACCCAGTAAAATGAGCCAAGTTATCTTTAGTCTTAAGGCTGCCATAGCATATCGATTATACCCTTAAGCTAAAATTTGTTAATATTGGGTTTATGAAAAAACGGATTCAAGTAGTAGGGATAATAATGACTTATAATTGTGCAGATTTAGTAGAAAACACTGTAAGAAGAATACCTAAAGAGTTTCTTGATAAACTAATCATTATTGATGATGGATCGAAAGATAATATCAAACAAATAGCCAAAAAACTCAATTTGCCACTTTTCTCCCATAAACACTTGGGATATGGAGGAAATATTAAATTTGGTCTAAAAAAAGCCCTTAAATTAGGAGCAGATTATATGCTTGAAATCCATGGGGATGGTCAATATGACCCTTCAGTGATTCCTCAGGCACTAAATAAAGCCAAAAGAGGTTATGGATTAATTTTAGGATCTAGATTTACCAATTTGGCTCAAGCGCTAAATGAAAATATGTCTTATGCTCGATATTTTGCCAATATTTTCTTAAGTTTTTTTGATCGGTTAGTTTTACAGTTACCTTTAACGGAGTTTCATAGCGGATTTAGAGTTTACAATCGTAAATTACTGGAAAGAATTGGTTTTGAAGGAACCTCTAATGATTATTTATACAGTTTTGAAATTATTGCCCAAGCAAAATATTTTGGATTTAAAGTAGGAGAAATAGCAATACACTGTGACTACAAAAAAGATCATACTTCCATGAGTCTAAAAAAATCTGCAAGATATTTTTTCCAAACTTTTAATGTATTAATATCCTATATAAGAGCAAAGATAGGAATTAAAGAAATATTGTTTAAATGATAAAAAAAGTTTTAGTAGTTGGTGGGGCAGGATATATTGGGGGAACTGTAACTGACGAGCTTATTTTGAAGAAAATACCGTTTATAGTTTATGATAATTTAACTTATGAAAACCATTTCTTAAAACCTGTGAGTTTTTTGTATGGTGACATAAGAGACCATAAAAAACTAAAAAAAATTCTGCCGGATTTTAGTCATATTATTTGGTTAGCAGCTATAACAGGGGAAAAAGCTAGTGATCTAGATCCTAAGTTAACAAAAGATATAAATCAATTATCCCTGCGATGGATCGCCAACAATTTTTCAGGAAGAATTATTTTTACTTCTACGTGTGCAGTTTATGGAGAAAGTAAAGAGCCAGTAACTGAAAAATCTCCCACTAAGCCAATCTCCCTTTATGGGCAAACTAAACTAAAAGCGGAAAGTTTTTTAAAGGATAAACAGGCACTGATTTTTAGACTAGGTACAGCATACGGATTAGGAGATAGATACTCAAGGCTTAGAATGGATATTTCTGTAAATTATATGAGTGTTAGTGCAATAAAGGATAATTATATAGAAGTATTTCAAGAAGACAAAGGAAGAGGGTTTATCCATGTTAAAGATATTGGAAAAATTATGGTTGATAATCTTAATAATAAATACACTGGAATAATTAATTTAGCAACTGAAAACTTTACGATTAAAGATCTGGCATTAATGATGCAATCTCAAACCGATTGCAAAATTTTTTTCAAAAATTCAAATACCAAATATAATTTAGGTTACTTTGTAGATAGTAGCAAAGGTTTAAAGAAAAATATGTTCTCATTTAAGAATATTTATGAATTAAAAGATGGGTTTAACGATATGAGAGAGCTTGTTTTATCTGGAAAGGTTAAAGATTTTAATTACCAGTTGTATTATACAGATAAATTTTTAAAATCAGTTCTTAAGTCACAAAAATGACAAATAAGCAAAGCTTTACTTCGTATAAAAATCTTCCCTTCAGTAAAGAGATAAGTGTTTCATCAGATGATAGAGGAATATTTGCTCAGTTTATTGATAGTGATAATGAGCTGCCCAGTAGAAAAGATTTGTCTATTAAAAGGGTATACTACGTTTACAATTTCTCAAGAGGAATTATTAGAGGATTCCATTACCATCAAAAAGAGTGGAAGTATTTTTTTGTAGTATTAGGTGCAGCAAAAATAATTGCTATAAATCCTAAAAAACCAAAGGAGAAATTCATATTTGTAGCCTCAACCAGAAAACCATTACTCGTAATAATCCCACCTGGTTTTGCTAATGGTTGGGTATCTTTAGAAAACCAGACAATTCTAGTTTGTGGTTCTACTTCAAGCTTAGAAGAATCAATTAAAGATGATAAACGTTTCAACCCATATAAATGGGGGGATATTTGGAAAATAATACCTAGGTAGTTTATGAAAAAAATAGCAATTTTAGGGAGCACAGGAATGGTTGGCAGCATGCTTTATAATATTTTGAAAGAGGATTTCAATTTAGTAATTTTTTTTAGAAAGCCTGAAAATTTACGAAAACTTTACCAGACATATGGGAAAGCAAAGGTTCATAAAGCTGTGCATTTTGACCTTACAACCCTAGAGAATTTGGCAAAATTTAAGGATTTATTAAAACATTTAAACTTAGCTGATGTAGTAATTAATGCAGCGGGGATTATTAAACCTTTGAGTTTAAGAGATGTTAAAAAGACATATCTTATAAACTCTGCTCTCCCACAACTTCTTAGTATTCATTTAAAAGAAAGACTTTTTCATATTTCTACAGATTGTGTTTTTAGTGGCGAGACTAGAGCCCCTTATTTTGAAAATACCTTTCCTTCTCCAGTTGATCTATATGGTTTAACTAAAATGCTTGGGGAGCCTTACAAAGACTCTTTTGTTATCAGAACATCTATTATCGGTCCAGAGATAGCAAATTATTTATCTTTGCTTGAGTGGTCTAAAAGACAGAAAGAAGTTTTAGGTTTTACGAATCACTATTGGAATGGGATTACCAGTAAAGAGCTCGCTAGGATATGTAGGGAGCTCATAAATAATCCTTCCAAATTTCCCAAAAAAGGACTATATCATATTTTTTCTACAAGTTTATCTAAATATCAAATACTAGAAAAGTTTAAGTTAAAATACAAATTAAAAATCACGATAAAACCGACTAAAGATAAGAGAAAAATAGATCGCCGGTTGGCCTCAGATTTTAATTTTTATAAACAGCTTCGTATCCCTGAATTCGATGTAATGCTCAGTCAGCTTTAGGTAGGAGTTTGTATTCAGAGATATAAGCATAACCGTCTTTGATTTTCAGAAACAATCTTTTTTCAGCTAGAGAATTTGTTTTCTCTTGATGGGTATTTAAAACTAAAGCATTCCTGGATTTTCGTTGATATTTCCGAACCTTCCTGATTAATAATTTCTTCCCATTTAAATCTAGATAAAGATTAGGGTAAGGGTCAGATAAAGCTCTGACATAATCATACAATTTATCAAATTTCATATTCCTCACTTTACTTAAGTCCAACTTACTATTTTCTGGTTTACGACGCTTAAAAACAGGATATTTTTTAAAATTTGCTTGAGGTTTTAAGACAATGTTATTGTCGAGGAAGTCGCCCATTAGATTTCTGGTTAAAGCAGCCCCGATACTGCCCATTCTTTTAAAAATTTCTGAAATATCTCCCGAAAGCGACATGGGTACTTGTACGTAAATAGGTCCAGCATCCAGATGCTGATTCATCTTAAAAATTGTTATTCCTGAACTTTTTTGACCAGAAAGTATTTGGTTTTGGATCGGACTGCCGCCTTTATATTTTGGTAACAGAGATGGATGTAAACAAAAACAGTCAAAATTATTAATAATATTTAACGGGACAATCCAGGACCAGCCATAAAAAAGGATTAAATCAATTTGCTGCTCTTTCAAAAACTTACTCATCCTGGTGGGGTTATTAGCGTTGTTAACAAATATGGGGATTTTGTTTTTTTTAACTAAATCAATAGGAAATTCTCTGGCTTCAGTCGTAAGTAATGCTGAGAGGGAAAAATCGCCTCTTTTGTTTTGATAATTTAAAATATCCTGAAAAATTTCAAATGCCCAGGATCTATAAATAGCGAAAGCTATTTTTACCATATTTCCATCCGCAACAAGTGGTAAGCTTCTGCTATCTCCACTCCTATCTCTTTACCCCAAAGCCTGGCTTGTCTTTCTAAATTCTCAGGACTTCTTGGAAAGGGGTTAGATCTTACTTGGGATTTGTGGCACTTATATAGAGCTATTTTAAAATCTAACAAGTTGCCGCTCTTATACCTCTCTCTTAAGTCTAAATATGAGTTAGGAGTTTTTAAACCTCTCAAATTCCAATAATAAGGTTCAAAACACTCCAATATCATAGGAGTAAAGTATCTTAGATTTCTTGGAACAGGACGGAGTGCAGCGACAGCAGCATCAAAAACTGCCCTATGGTCTTGATTATAACTTGAAGATGAAGGTAGAGCAATAATCGTTGGTTTATGTTTATCAATTAAATTCTCAATTTTCTCTATTAAATCTTTTTGTGGAACACTGTCTAGACGATTAAATTCATCTTCAGTAAACATAACTTCAGCTTTTACTTTGGCGAATTTTTTCATCGCATCAATTTCCCTCAAACGCTGTCTAGCAGAGGTATTTTTAATAACCAGTTGTCTGCTTTCCCCAATACAAAAGAATTGAACGAATACAAAAGCTTTTTCCTTGAGACATTTACCTATTAAACCTCCACATTGTAAAGCCTCATCATCGTTGTGGGGAGCTAAAACAAGGAGTTTGGTGGATTTATCAATAATCATGAATCAATTTATACTGTAATTTACTTTTGGAATCAACTCTGTTAAAAATGGCTCTGTGTTTATTAATTTTCCACAAATCACTGTTTCAGTTACAAACTGGAACAATAAATTTGCTTGTATCAAATGTCTTGAATCAATTTACAAGCTAAAATACCCCAAGGATAAACTGGATGTTCTAGTAGTAGATAATGGTTCCTCTGACGGTTCTGTGAGTGCAATTTCCAAAAAATTTCCCACAGTCAAGATAATCTCACTTCCCAAAAATGAAGGTTTTCCAGCGTCAGTAAATATTGCTGTTAAATCCTCAAAATCAAAATATACCTTAATTTTAGCTAGTGATGAAGTTTTAGATAAGTTCTGCCTACTTGAGTTAGTTAAAGTAATGGAGAGTAATAATAAAATAGCGCTTGCTGGGGGAAAGCAATTTAAAGATAAAAACTTCAAAAAAATTCATTTTCTCTGGGGAGAAGTTGATAAAACTACGTTTCATATTAAAAGGATTGGAGAAGGAAATATTGATAAGGGTCAATATGATAAAGTACGCGAATCAGAATATGTTTGTTTCACAGGACTAATTAGGAATTCCGCACTTATAAAGATAGGTTTTGTTGATGAGAGATATTTTTTTAGTTTTGACGATTTGGATACAACTCTTCGCCTAAAGGATGCTGGATATAAGATAATGTTTGTGCCAAGAGCTAAAATGTGGCATCAAAACAAGTACCAGGCCTTTCCAAAAAAAGATTTTCGGACAACTTACTATTTAGTTAGAAATAATCTTCTGATAAAAAGCAAATTTAAAGGTTTTTCCCTTTCTGATCATTTAAAAAATATTAAATTTCTAGGATCATCATTATTTTTGGGTTTTCTAAATTTGGGAAATAAAAAGGATCAAAATTTTGTAGTTGCAAAAGGGATATTTGATTTTTACATAAATAGATTTGGATCGTATGAATAAAAATATCTATTCTTTCTCTGAGGATGAGTTTGGTGTTCATAAAAAAATATTAAAAAAAATTTCCAGCAATCAAATTATTCTAGAAATAGGTTGTGCAAATGGTTACTTAACAAAACACTTCAAAAAATTAAACAATAGGGTTGTTGCTGTTGAAATTAATCCAAAGGCAAGAAAATACGCCGAAAAATATTGTTCTAAGCTAATAATAGGGGATATAGAAGATAAAGACACTTTAAATAAGTTAAAACTTTACAAATTTGATCTTATTGTTCTGGCCGATATTTTAGAGCACTTAAAAAATCCTGGAGTACTTTTAGAAAAATTAAAGCCTTTTTTAAAAAAAGACGGAAAAATCATCATCTCGATTCCTAATATTGGTTTTTTTACTTCTAGATTGCAACTGCTTAAGGGTAGGTTTGAATATCAGGATTTCGGTATTATGGATAGAACTCATTTAAGATTTTTTACAAAATCCTCTATTAGTAAGCTAATAGCAAAAGCTGGATTTAAAATTCTGGATATAGATTACATCGGTAATTTTAGCCAACTTCCCCTATTTTTGGGTTTGTATAAAATATTGGGAAAATTCTTTTGGTTTAAGTCTCTTGAGTACAACATAACTAAGCTTTGGCCAGAGGGTTTAGCAGTACAGTTTTTAATAGTTTGTAAAAAAAATGAAAAAACCTAAAGTTTCAGTAATTATCCCTGTTTTCAATGAGGAAAAATATATCTTAGATTGTATAACCTCAATACTTAAACAAACATTGAAACCCAAAGAAATCATAATTGTAAATGATGGTTCTACAGATGATACGTTGAAAATTACAAAAAAAATTAAATCAAAAAATTTAAAAATATATTCACTAAAGCATCAAGGACCAGCTTTAGCTAGAAATTTTGGAGCTAAAGCAGCAAATGGAGATATATTAGTATTTTTAGATGGGGATATGAAATTTGATAAAAAATATCTAGAGAATTTAGTAAAACCTATCCAAAGTAAAAAAGCGCAAGCTACTTTTACTAAAAATGAATTTGTAGCAAATAGTAATAATATCTGGTCAAGATGCTGGAGCATAAATAACTATTTACCAGAAAATTTACACATAGACAAAAAAATGAAAGATGAAGCAAATAATTTCCAAGCAAAAAAAAAAAAAACATTCTTTAAAACAAAGGGATATTTGAATATAGGATATGGAGAAGATGTTACAGTATTAAGTCAGCTAAACGGGCTAAAAGCTAAAGCGGCAAAAAATGCCATTTGCCATCATTTCAATCCATCTTCAATTAATGAGGTTTTTAAATCTGCTTCATGGATAGGAAGAGGTACAGTTTTAAAGAGCTTTTTTAGCACTCTTTTTGTACATAGTTTACCTAATTCATTAAGGAGAGGTTTGACAGAGTCAATACGACACAAACAGCCCTTTTTTATCTTTTTTAAAATTATTTTTGATGCAGGTATTTTATATGGAATATTTGGGAAATTTTTTTTTGGGAAACACGCAAAATAGCCATGAAGACAATTGCTTTTTTAATCCCAGGGTTTGGACAAATAGAAAGAGGTGCAGAAAACGCTGTTTTTGAGCTATCAAAAAGACTTTGTAAAGAGGTAAAAATAATTATTTTTTCCGGGCGCTTTAAAATGCAAATTCTAAAGAAACAAAGAAAGCTGCTAGAGAATAATATAGAGATAGTAGAAGTTTTTTGCATAAGTAGAAATAATCCCTTAACTAATTGGATATATTCTTCAAATCCGAAGTTGAGGAAAATCCTAGATGCAACTTATTTAAGTCCTCTAGGAATTGAGACTCTTACGTTTAGCATTTGTGTACTCCCTTTTTTGTTAATTAAAAAAATATACCTACTTTTTCCTGTAAACGGATTATGGGGAGCATTAGCTTGTAGAATTATAAGATTTATAAAAAAGACTCCTTTTATATATGCAAGTCATGGTGGGGAAGAACCACTTATTGCAAAGCAAAAGCCAAATGTTTACATTGCCCTTAGTAAATTCACTAAAAAGTGGCTAAGACAAAATTTCCCGGATTTAGATGTGGTTGAAATTCCAAATGGGGTGGATTTAAAAAAGTTTTCAAAAAAAGGGAATAAAGCAAAAATAAACCTTAAAAAGCCCATTATTCTGACAGTAGCTGCTTTAATACCTTCCAAAAGGATAGATTTAACTATTAAAGCTGTTGGAAGACTTAAAAGAGGGAGTTTATTGGTCTTGGGGGATGGCCCATTAAGGCCAAGCTTAAAAAATCTTGGACAAAAAATTTTAGGGAAAAGATTCAAGATATTAAGAGTTCCATACAGTGAAATTGCGTCTTTCTATAGAGCTTGTGCGGTGTTTACTTTGGCTTCTGATAAGGATCCTTTTCCTCTTGTCTATTTGGAAGCATGCTCTATCGGAATTCCGGTTGTAGCTCCAAAAGGAGTAAGGATAAAGGATGTGTTGGGAGAAAGGGCTATATACGCTAATGTAAAAAACGATAAAGAGTATGCTCTTGCAATTGTGAAAACATTAACTACAAAAGCCAAACCCAAATCAACACCTTCTTTAGAAGACTACAGTTGGGATCAAATATCAAGGAATTATCTAGATCTGTTTGAAAAAATAGCGTGAATATATTGGAAAAAAATATTCTAGTTTTGTTGATAGTTTGTGCGTTCTTAATAAGAGTTTGGGGAATTAGTTTTGGACTCCCTTTTTTTTTCCACTTTGATGAGTCTTCATATATTTACACTGCCTTTTATTCTGCCTCAAATAACCTGCGCCCTGATATTTTTATTCATCCTATGCTTTATTCATATATTCTAATAATCCTTTACGGAATGGTTTTTTTGCTTGGCTTTATTTTTGCAAGTTGGAAATCTGGACTAGAATTTTTTTCTTTTTATGTTTATGACCCAACAATATTTTTGTTAGTAGGCAGAATATTTAATGTTGTTATTGGTACTTTGTCAGTTTTTCTTATCTTTAAAATAGGGAAAAAAATTTACTCAGAAATAGTAGGTTTGATTGCTGCTGGTTTCTTGGCATTTTCATTCTTGCATGTCCAAGAATCACATTATCTGAAAGAAGATATCTTGATTGGACTATTTAGTTTAACTTGTGTGTATGTTAATTATCAGATAATAAAAACAGGCAAACTTAAATATTTTCTAATATCTGGATTGTTATTTGGTTTAATGGCCTCATTAAAATATCATTTTTTTATCCTAATCCCTCCATTTTTATACTCAAGTCTGTTCACTGCTGAGAAAATCAAAAAGATTTTTTATGCAGCCGTAACTTCTGCATTTATTTTTTTCTTACTTAATCTTTATATTTTGATAGAAAGAAAAGCAGTCTATGAAATTATCTCGCAGCTCTCAATGACCACGAATCAGTGGGTTTCTTCAGATGGTTATCCTGTTTGGATTTATAATATTATTTATTATTTAAAAAATGGATTAGGTTTACCAATACTGGTTCTTTTTTTTGCAGGTTCAATTTTTAAAAAAGATCAAAGAGGAATAATGCTTTTTTTGTATCCTGCTACTTATTTTTTGATTTTATATTTATTCTCGGGGGCAAATTTTTCAAGGTATCTTCTAATTATTTTACCCCAGGTTATATTAATTTCCGCATGGATGATAAGTGTTATCGCCAGTAAAGTTACGAATAAGATTGCTCGAAGTATTACATTTGCCACGCTTTTTACAATAGCAATTTTGCCCTCTTTAACTTATTCTCTAAAATTTGATTACTATCTAACTGCGCAAGATACAAGAATAATTTCGAAAAACTGGATAGAAAAAAATATTCCTGCAAATTTTAAAATCGCAAATGAAGGTGCAATCAGAACCCAATATCTTTCGGTACACGGACCTCCTTTGTCTCTGGATATAGAAACAATTGACTCACTTATTAAGGAGGCTAAACAAAAGAATTTGACCCCCTTTTATTTACAAGCTTTAAAAAAAGCAAATAAAGGTAGGGCTACTTACACCTTATACGGGACTAATAGACTTGATCTTAAATACGACCCAAGCACCCTCAAACATAACTCTTTAAACTCCACGCAATATTATAAAAACAATAATTACTGTTTTCTGATAACTTCTTCCTGGGCAAAAGGGGATAAAGATAGTTATTCAAAGGAATTTTCAGACTCCTTAAAACAAAATTATATGATATTTAAAACATTTAGGCCTCAAATAGAGTTAAGAGAAGATCCTGTATGGAAAGTTGATTTTGAAAATCTTTCTAAAGTAAATTTAAAAGATAAATTTACTGTGGGACCAATAATTGAAGTTTATCAGTTAAAAAATAAGATTTGCTTGATAAGTGCCAGATGATTTTAATTTTTTATTAGGCTAAACTATTTAAAGGATTTAAATCTTTATAATGGTGAAAAAAACATTATTAACCATTATCAAAATTTTTTTTATTTTTTTACCCATTGCTGCCATAGCGTATTTAATAGTGCCTTTTGCAAACTGGTACCTAAACAAGATCCCTGCCTTGGGGATTGATCTTTACTATAACGTAACCTCAGTAGAAATTCTTAAGAGAAATTTTTCTTTTTGGTTTAATGGTTACAAGGATATTTGGTTTTCAGGGTATCCTTTATTAGGGGATTTTCCTAGATTTCATTTTTACGCAATGCTTCCTTTTGCAAACATTTACGGTACTGTAAAAGGAGTTCAGATTTATGTAGTTTTTACTTATTTTTTACTTCTTTGTACAAGTTACCTTCTTTTTTATAAAATCAGCAAAAACATAGGCTTGGCATTTTTGCTTACTGTTTTAGTAGCTTTATCGCGTAATATTTACGGAGCTGCGACATGGGGAGGTAGTATTCCATATTTTGCAACTCAAGCCTTTCTTCCTTTAGTTTTATTTTTCTTAATAAACTTTTTTCAAACAGGAGGAGCAACCAAGTGGCTTTTTGCTGGTTCGCTTTTCGCAGGGTTTGCTTTTTTAGGTCATCCTTTGCCCGTATTAGGATTTATTTTTCCTCTAGCTACTATTCTTCTTATTTCTTATCCTGGAAAAGGTATTTTTTGGAAGCCAATTCAAAGATTAAAAATTCTAATAAAATTTTATATTGGAGTCGTGGCTGTAGCTTTTATTCTTTTGTACGCTGCAGTTTTTGATTTGATTTTTAATTTCTTTGGGAGAGTTAGGTCAATTTTTAGCATAGCAAAAAATATAGGAGCTACTTCTGATACCGCTTCAGGGGGAACATCGGATACAGCCAAGCAAATTGCCAAGTTTTATTTAGATCAAATAAATACTGTTTTGTCCGGAACCAATGAATATATGTTTACGCTTCTTTTAATAGGGGTATCTATCTTTATTCTTGTATTTGCACTCTCTTTCTTTATAAAAAAGCCAAAGACAATTTTTTTTCAAGTGGTGCCATTTTTGCTAATGGTTTTATATGTTTTGTGGCATGTTTGGTATAATTTGTCAGGTAAAAGTTTCTTTCCTCAAGGATTATATAGAGCTTTTTGGCCTTTCCCAGTTGTTTTAGGTGCTTTTGTGGCATCTTTGTGGTATCCCTTGTTTGCAATTGTTGATTTTCAAGATATAAAGATAAAAGTTTCGTCTATTCTTAAACTTACTTTTAAAGGATCAGTGATTGTTATTGTTACCCTTATTTTGTTTGTATCGGGATATCTTATATATAAAGAGGATTTTAACGATTTAATTGATCAAATTCATGCCACCTCAGATACATCATCTGCATTTCCTGAAGTATTAAATTTAAAACTTAAGTCAGATCAGCATGAGAAACTAAAAAAAAGGTTAGTTCCTTCATTTATTAACCCCAATGATAAGAATAAAAGACTATATGAATCTGATGCTACAGTTAACATTTGGTGGAATTATCTTTTTGATATGCCTTTAGCGAGAGGATATATTGATCCTCCTATTGGAACAGATAGAAGGAGTGGGATTTTTCTGCTTGATGTTGCAATAGGTTATGACAGCTTAGTTAAAGATTTTAAGTTTAATGAAAATATGGCAAAAAATTATGCACTATATTTTATTGATTGGAATGGAATTTATTACTTTGAGGGTGGTCATATCTCCACTACTTCCAATGCACCCCCTTCCTCTTATCTGACTAAATCCAATATTTTTGAAAAAAAAGAAGATGTTACTAATTACGGTGCAATTTTGCGCAATGAAACCAAAAGTGGTAGACCGCAAGCTCGCTATGATTTACCTCAGACTTTAGTTTATTACAAAATTAAAGACGAGCTGACAAGTCCTGTCGTGTATGGATCTAGTGCACCGGCAATTTTAATCTTTGCTGATGATATCGGCTTTGAAGATATTTGGAGAGTGATGGCAGCGGAGAATTTGAATTCAAAGTTTTTAATTCCGGTTAATGGAGGAAAGTTTATTGACGATATTTCAGCCAGTGAGCTATCAAATTTTGATGCTATTGTGCTTCACAATTACGACTACCATGATAAAAATAAAGCTTTTGAAATGCTAGCAAGATATGTTGAAAAAGGGGGCAAAATATTTATTGATTCAGGTGCTGAGGTAAAGGATTCAAACTCCTTATATTTACCAGAGCTTTTCCCATTCAAAGCTGCAAGTAGAAAAGAATTAAAAACAATTTGGGATTTGGAAGTGACTGAGGATGAAATTACAAAAGGGGTAAATTTTTCCAAATTTGGTCCGCCCATTTTTAACAATAATCCTTGGAAATTCTCCTTTCCCAAAAGTAATTCTGATTTACGAGATGGGGCAAAAGTTATAGTAAAAAATCATGGCAAGCCAATAATCATGAAGCTGAATGTGGGTAAGGGGATAGTATATTGGTCTGGTATGAATTTTCCATATCATTTCAACCAATATCGAAGTAATGAAGAAAGTAAAATGTTTAAAAACATCCTGGAGCAATTAATAGAAGTAAGAAAAAACCGAGTTGTACCTGTTAGAGTAACTTGGGAGCGTCCTGAAAAAATAGCGATTTCAAGTTCTAGTGGAATAAAAGCAGTTTTAGTAAAAGAGGAAGCTTATAACGGGTGGGGGATAACTTTAGTTAGAGGATTCGGCACAGATCCCAAAATATACAAAGCAGGACCAACTTTTCCAGGATTTATGTATATTCCAATTGCAAAAGAAAAAAGCAGCGAACCTTTTTCTTTCACTTTGTCTTTTAACGGGATAGCTGAGGGTTGGTTTAGTGCTTTTGTTAGCGCCGTGGCTACTTTTTTAATCCTTGAGTTGATTATATTTGACGGAAGAATCATTGGGAAAAGATTAAGTACTATGTTCAATAGATATAAGAAAACTGCAGGATCTTGGTGGGAAAAAGAAGAGGAGCTGGAATGATAAAATTTATTAACTTATTCTTTAAGATATTTCTTCACCTGAGTGCAATTCTAATTATTTTAGTAGCATTTGAACCTTTAGCGCAGTGGTATTATTCATTTAAGCCTTTATGGGGAGTAGACTTTTATTATACCGTCTCATTAGTTAATCTACTCAAAAGCAATCTAGCATTACCTCAAATGGGCTGGGGTTATGCATGGTTTAGCGGTTGGCCACTTTTATCAAATTACCCAATATTGCACTATTACTTAATTTTACCTTTTACTCAATTTTTACCCATTATTTCTTCAGTAAAAGTTTGGATGATAATTACATTGTTTTTCTTTTTTGCCGGCTGTTATGCGAGTTTTTTTCTCACCTCAAGAAATTTTGCTTTATCTATTATTTTGACAATAGCAACAATTTACTCAATTGGCGTGTACGGAACTTTAATGTGGGGGGGAAGTTTGCCTTCACACGCAAGTCAAGCTTTTTACCCTTGGGTAGTTTTTTTTATAATCGCCTATTTAAAATATAGGAATTTTCGTTATCTTTTAACTGCGTCATTACTTAATGGAGTAGCCATCTTAGGGCATCCACAAGTAGCTATAGCATACATCTACCCTGCAGCTTCAATACTAATGCTTTTTTGGTTTGGGGGAATTAAATTTTTTACTCGGATTAAATCACTAATTCTCTTTATAATAATATCTTTTATTATTGCTTTGCCTTTAGTTTATTCAGGCTTAGGAGGGGGTTTAAGGACATTATTTATAACTAATTCAAGTGAGGTTGCTTCTTCCACTGCCAGAGTGCCTCCTGATCAGGCTAAAGCAATTGAAGCTTTCCATAAGGCTCAACCCTTAAGAATCTACACTGACACAAACACAACTATTTTTGCCATGATAATTATCTCCATAATTTTTATGTTGCTTATGTTAACGTTGCTGTGGCAGTTTAAACTTTTTTTTAGGACAATTCCTTTTATTGTTCTTACATTTTTTTCCATTTTTTACGTTTGGATCTTTTCGTATGGAATTTCAGTTTATCACGGAGGGTGGTACAGGCTTTTTTGGACTTGTCCATTTTGGCTTGGATTGCTTGCCTCCTCATTCTGGCATGTTGGTCAAGAATCTATTCACCAAAGATTAAAGAATCTATATAAATATGTTCATGTCATAATCCCGCTTCTTAATCTGGTTGTGTTAGCAGTTGGCATCCCAACCTTAATTGTCCTTTCAACATCTAAAAACCCATTTCAAAAGCCTCCTTTAACATTAACCATGTCCAAAGATATCCAAAACTTTGATAGATTAAGACTTCAATTACTTCAGGAAAGTTTTGATTTGTACAAAACAAATAACATAAATATATTTTCTTCTTTTGCTGTTAACATTCAGAAGAAAATAATGATCCCTGCCAAAAGCACTCCGTCCTCCGCTTTTCCAGATGTCTTAAATTTATATGATGATCAAATTGGACTTAACAACCTAAAGACTAAACTTGTGCCGAAATGGCTGAGCCCAAACCAAACAAATTATCGCTTATATTCAGCAGATCAAACCATAAATATATGGTGGAATGCTTTATATAAAATGCCCTTAGGTCGGGGTTATTTGGATCCTGATTTTTCTAATAGGGGTTATCTTTTTTGGGTTGATGCAGCTTTAAGTCAAGACGGAGCAACTGGTAAAGACCAACTAGAAGCAGTTTTTAAATATCCTGGAAAAATAGCCTTTAATAATACACTTTTTTTAGTTGACTGGTATGGATTTAAATATTTTGAAGCAGGTCCTAGTGGAGCCACGGTTACAATTTTACCAAAAGAGCTCACGACTGATACTTATCTTAAAAACTATCAAGTACTTGATTTTAATAAAGAAAGATATACAAAAACGAATCAGATACTTACATTTTATGAAATCAAAGACGAATATGTCAGTCCAATACTGTCAGCTACAAATTCTCAAACTTTAGGCATTTTTGCCTCAGATTCTGGGTATGAAACTATTATAAGAGACATAGCAGATATGAATATCCCTTCAACAACAGTTATTCCTATCAAACTTGGTCAATATATAGATAAAATTTCTGAAAAAGATTTAAGAAGTATAGATGGTTTAATTTTATATGATTATAAGTATAGCAATCAAGGAAATGCTTTTAAATTACTTGAAAATTATCTAGCTTCGGGAAAGAAAATCTTTCTTGATTCTGGAGTGGAAGTGGCAGAATCTAGTCCTAAAGGATCTCTGCCTAATATCTTTCCCTTTGAATCTAGTTTGAGAAAGTCCATTAGTGATGAGTGGAAGTTAGAATTACTAGATCCGCTTTATGGAAAAAATGTTGATTTTTCCAAATTTTCTCCTCCAATATTTGATAAAGACCATTGGAAATTTTCTTATCCGCCGGTTGATTCTGAAATTAAACCAAATAGCCAGATAATACTTAAAAATCATGGAAAAGTGTTGATGGCAAAAAGAAAGATAGGCAGTGGCTATGTGATTTGGAGTGGAATAAATCTACCATATCATGTCTCAAGATATCATAATTCTGATGAAGTTTCGTTTTTTAAAAATGTTCTTAATCAAATTTTAGATCTTTCTAGCAAACCGGCAAAAGTAACTGCAAAAACTAATTTTATCTCAGCTCAAACTAGAGAAATTACAACAGCTGGGGCAAAAGGGATACTTTTTAAAGAACAAGCTTTTCCTGGCTGGAGTGCGGTTTTAAATAGTAATGGAACAAGTAGGAATCTTAAAATTTATAAGGCTGGTCCAGCCATACCTGGTTTTATGTACGTTTCTATTCCAAAAGATTTAGTTTCTGCCAGTAACACTCTAAGACTAAATTATACAGGCTCGATAACTTCCTGGCTTCTAATTTTATTTTCTTTGATAATTATTATCTTTATAAAAGATGAAATTTTAATTGGTGGAAGACTGATAGGTAAGTTTAGCAGATTTTTGTTAAGAAAAGGTCACAATCGTATTAAGGGTTGGTGGTCCAAAGATGATTCATAGATTTCAATTTGACCGATCAAGAATTGAGCTAAACTTAGTAGAAGTTTTTTGCCAGTCAAGCTTAGATGCTTCTTTTTGGCCTTCTTCACCAATTTTTAATCGAAGTTGAGGATTTTTGATTA
Organism: uncultured Gammaproteobacteria bacterium; assembly: GCA_964459095.1. Classification (GTDB taxonomy): domain Bacteria; phylum Patescibacteriota; class Microgenomatia; order Daviesbacterales; family UBA10151; genus CAYWKL01. The sequence goes on along the minus strand of CAYWKL010000007.1, from coordinate 8,945 downwards.
GTTTTATAATCTGCTCAGAGAAACTATCGTAATCAGCGATCTTTACTTTCTTGTAGCCTTTTTTATATACACTTCCCAAAACGCCATTATCATATCCAACGACTGGTAGGTGTGCTGCCATTGCCTCTGCTACAGCAATACCCCAACCTGACTCATGATCAGTAAAAAGAAATACTTTAGAACTTTTCATAAGGCTATATAAAGTCTTATCATCCACATATCCTAAGAGCTTTATATTACGTGCTAATCCTTCGTTTATGATCAACTTTTGTATACTTTCTTTAAAATAAGCTGGGCTGTCTCCAACAATAGCTAGATTGGCAGTAGGTAAGGAATTTGTGACCCTCTTCCATATAGGAAATAAATCATAAACCCCTTTTGCAGGATGCAACCTACCTACAAAAATTCCATCATATGACTGAGTATTCGGGAGGATCTGTTCCGAAATAATTTTCTTATAATCAATTCCAGCCCCAAGTACTTTTAATTTATTTTTTGAGAAACCTAAATTAATTAATTGATGATATAGAGATTCATTTAAAGCAATAATAATATCTGATTTGAATTTAATCATTTTAAGAGCAATAAGCTGCATTACATATGAAACTATATTTACTAAAATAATTCCTTCCCTTTTATGTGGAGGAGGAATTAGATGATGAACCCTTGATATCCAGACAACTTTTTTATCTTTAATCTTTGCAAAAAAAGCAGGTAAGATATCGGGTAAAAGATTGGTTGAAGAGTAAATGAAATCAGGATTACTTAGTCGGAAGATTTTTATTACTGTTTGAAACATTCTAATGCAATACGCAGTGAAAACTTGTAGAGGAAATCCTTGATAGTCAAATAAAGTAGGATTTAATATTATAAGTTCTTTGCTAAAGGGCGCTTTTGTCCAATGTTTGCTACCTATTTTTGGAACTATAATTGCGAAGTTATATTTATCTACAAGCTTTGTTGCCATTGGTTCCATTACCTTGTCACCTCCAGCAAGAGCTGAACCCAGTACATGGCCTGTCTCTAAAACTAAGATTTTAGATTTTTTATTAATACTTAGACGCTCAAGAATTAGTTCTAGAAGACTCATTGTGTTCGCTTTCCAGGAAAAATCTTTCTTAGTTAAATTTGACGCAGCGAAACCCATATTAAAAGCTAGTCTTTCGTTTGACATAAGCTTGTTAATATATTTCTTATACTCATTTAAATCAATTTTCTTAGGGAAAAAACCATGTATACCATGAATAAATTTTTCGGTTATACCCGATTTGCGTGGAATAATAATGGGTAAGCCTAAGTTTGCAGCTTCCAAAGCTGCTAGCCCAAAGGCCTCAAAATGGGGATGCAACCAAAGACGAGATTTTTTACAAAGATATACAAGGTCTTTTTGATCATAATGAGTTATTAAAATGACTCTATCTTCTAAGTTTGCATTTTTAATTGCCTTTTTAAATTTCATCAAATCCTCAGTAACGATCCAGGTTCCAGCTATAATTAATTTGGCTGAAGGAAGAGTTTTTAGAATTTTTAATAAAAAATTCGGATTTTTCTCTTTTTGCCAGCGCCCGAAAGATAAAAGAAAATTACCTCTTTTTTTAGGAATGCTCCTAATGTTTGTAGCTCCAAATCCAAATATTTTAGCCTCAATCCCATATTTTTTCTTTAGATAGTTATAATGAACTTTAGATATAATAATTGTTTCAAGCGCTTGTTTAACAAACGAGCCTTCAAAGTATCTAGAAAGAGGTATTAAAAAAAAGAAAAATGATTTCAAAAAAGTTCTAGAGTAAATTTTCTTCAAAATATACTCAATCGGATCATGAATTACAGCAACATAAGGAATACCTCTTTTTTTGTAAATTGATTGCGTAGTTAAACAAGTGGTCGTCCCCCAACTGATTAAAATATCGTAATCTTTTTTTCTAATAACCTTAGGAGCTAGAATTGGACTTAAGAGATGGAGAGTAGATAAAAAACTAAAAATAGGGAATTTGATAGTTTTTTTCAAAAAAAAGGGATAGGAATCAGAAAGATATTGGTAGGGGATATTTTTTACTAGATAGGAAAAATCAGTTGGATATTTTTTACGCATTAAAATCAGAAGCCTTGCTTTATGTCCTAACTTATTAAATTGCTTGGTTTGTTCAATTGCAGCAAGTTGAACACCTCCTGTGAGTAATTGATCTACAACTATACCAATTTTTAGTTTCTTTTGTTTCATTTTTTTTGTGCTACCATCCAAAAGCTATCTCTTATTGTGGATAAAGGGGAGGAGATTATAAGATAGGTCAGCAAATTTTTAATTGGCATAGGTAAGCTTCTTAAAAACTTTGGTAAGTACCAGTGATATTTCAGATTATATGCTGGCTTAAATTGAGTTTGTATATTTATAAATCCCAGTTTTTTTAATAACCCCTCTAAACTTTTAGGACTATAAAAATAAATATGTGTAGGGTCAGAGTAGCCAAACCATTTTCCTCTTAATATAAATCTTAAAAAACTATTATAATTAGGAGTTATTATAAAAAACAATCCTTGTTTTTTGAGAACTCTTCTTGCCTCTTTTATAAAATTAATTCCTCCTTTTTCACTGAGGTGTTCAATTACAGAAAGTGCGCTTACAAGATCAAACGACTCATTTTCTAAGGGTAATTCTTCAGCACTAGCTTTAAATATCTTACCTTTTTTATTAATTTTCCGAGCTATTTTTAACCCTAAGGCTTCAGAGTCACAGCCAAATGCATCAAAGCCTCGTTTGTTTAAAAATTTAACTAGCCTACCAGTTCCACAGCCCACATCTAAAACTTTTTTCAAGCCATAATCTTTGAGCATAATCTGGATAGTTTTCGCACTGAGCTCATCTAAAAAATCATGTTCTTTAAAATATTTTTTATCATAATATTTAGGCATTTTTTGAAACTAAGAAATCTTCAAGACTTAAATATTTTAAACCAGAACTCATTAATGTCTTTAAGGCGTCTTCAGGAGTACAAACTATTGGTTGACCATGTATATTAAAAGAAGTATTAAGTAGCGCACTTACTCCTGTTAGGCGTGTAAAATCTTCAATTATTTCATAATATTTAGGGTTATCTTCTTTTTTTAGAATTTGTGGTCTTGTTGTTTGATCAGCTGGGTGGATAGCTGCAGCTAAGGTTTTTTTACCTTCATCAGTTGTATCAAACGCAAGCATCATAAAAGGGGAGTGAACTTTTTTGGGGTTTTTAAGATAGATATTATTTTCTGCTAAAATAGTTGGAGCGAAAGGCATCCAAAAATCCCGCATTTTTATCATTTTATTAATTTTCTCTTTTGCATCTAAATTTCTTGGATCAGCTAGTATAGACCTGTTTCCAAGCGCTCTTGCGCCCATTTCCATTCTTCCTGAAAACCTAGCTACTATCTCACCATCAACTAAAAGTTTAGCCACAACTTTGGAGATACTTTTAAGTTTTTTTGCCTTTAGTTTGGGGAATTTGCTTAATGCTTTTTTAATTTCTTTCTCTGAATATTGAGGGCCAAGATAAAGGTCTGCTAGTGGTGATGTGAAAGTTTTACTTTTTAACTGGTAGCCATAATAAGCAGCACCTATGGCATTTGTTTCATCCCCTGGGCTGGGCATAAAAAAAATTTCTTTAACTTTTTTTAAGTTCAGTATTTTTTGATTGGCTTTGACATTTTGGAAAACTCCTCCGCCAACAGCTAAGTTCTGAATTCTTATTTTTTTAACAGCATTCTCAATCCATTCGGTTAGTAAATCCTCAGTTAATTGTTGGGCAGCTGCTGCTATGGAGTCGAACCTAAAAAAATGAAGTTTATCTCTTAAATAAAAGCCAAAATGTCTACTGGGAATTGATGAATTAAATTTTAGTCCTTCTACCCAAATTAATTTTTTAAAAACAGAATATATTTTATTTATTTGGGCACTTTTCTTAGCATATGGGGCAAGCCCCATTACTTTATATTCATCTTCATGGGGTTTAAGTCCTAGATAATGGGTAATACTGGCATAAAACAGTCCTAAAGAATGGCTATGGGGCGTCTTAGAGATTAATTTGAACTTATTTCCTTTAACAACATAAACTGAAGAGCAAATTTGATCTCCTGCCCCGTCACTAGTCAAAACTAAAGTATCAATGTCCGATCTTTTAGGATTAGAATAATAAGCTGTGTAGGCGTGAGCTAAGTGATGATCCATGCGTATAATTTTATCTCGATTGATTCCAAGAGAGTAAGCAATGTCGTGGATTTGTTTATTTTGGTTTATAGGTTGATAAATTAAATAATATAATTTTCTAAAGCTATCTGTTAATGGGTTTAAAAAAGGAAAGTTATATTCAATTTTTGGAGCAAGATCCCTTAATTTGAGCAAAAAATTTGGAGCAAGGTCTTGACGTTCTTTCGCACGGTTAAAAGTAAAATGAGTGTATGGGTCAAGATATGAGAGTACTACTAAGTTAAGGTCTTTTGAAGTGATGCCTGCATAATTTAGACAAAATTTAATTGCCTTTTTAGGAAACCCCCATTGGTTTTTTATTCCGGTAAATCTTTCCTCAGAAGCGCCAGCAATAATTTTGCCATCCTTTAGTAAAGCAGCAGAAGAACATAAAGCCTCATTGAGACCCAAAATAAAAATAGGCTTTTTAGTTTTTAACATGTTTAGTTAATAAAAATTTTTTAAAAAATCGCTGATATTTTAATCCACTTTTGTTCCAACTGAACTTGATTTTTGCATTATTTTTGGCTTTATTACCCATTTGTGATGTCAGTATCGGGTCATCTATTAATTTTTCTAAATATCTTTTAAATTCATCAAGATCTTTAGCAATGAAGCCTGTATAATCATGAACTATTACCTCTTTTGCTGCTGCAAAGTCAAGCGCCACAGAGGGGATAGAATATTGGGCGGCCTCAATTATAGGGAGACCAAAATAAAGAAATCTATCCGCAGTAACATATATATTTGAGGATGAGTAAAGCTCAGCAAGTTTAGAATCGCTAGGATTAATAAATATCTTGGTCTTGTTTTTACCAATTTGTTTTAGATAATTTAAATATTTTTGTTTAGGCTGTGATCCTACAATAATAAGTTTAACTTTATTTCTATCTTTAATATTATTAACAACATCAATGATGTGATGAAAACCTTTATAAGGAGTAATTCTTGAGACAGATAGAATCTTTATTAACCCTTTTTTTGATTTCTTAAATTTAGTGGTTTTTTTAACTAGTGTTGGTGTACCGTGGTAGATAACAGTAGGAATATTGACGTTATATAGTGTCTTGGCCTGTAAAGCCACAAATTTACTAATAGCAATATTAGCTGAAGCCAAATTAAAAGTAATCAGCTCAATTAGATAAATATATCTATTTGCAAAATAATTGATTAGCTTTTGAATGTAACTGGGTTTTTCAAAAGGGAGTCTAGTTTCTAGATAAGCATCAAGTTGAGTGCCGTGATAAAGACGCACTATTGGAATTCTAGTAAGTTTAGAAAAAAAAAAAAATGGCAAAGTCCCTGAAAATAGTAAAATATCAGGTGCAAAAGTTTTAACCAGTTTATATAGACCTAAAGAAGAGATCAACTTTCCGATAATAGGGAACTCTAATCTATTGATTAAAAAAACTCTTATGCCATGTTGGCTTAAATCTTTTTTTGTCTGGTTATCGCAATCAAAATCATAACCATACACACTAACCTTATTGCCCAAATTTGCTAGAGATTTGGCTATTTCTAAAGGTGCTCTAGCTCCAGAGTGACTGTTAATAATTTCTGTTAATATTCCAATTTTCATTTCTTAGTTAATAAATTGACCGTAACTTTATCAATTTGGACAACTTGTTGGATTTTAAACCCTTTACTCAGGTCTCTAAGTACAAAGTCATATTCTTTTGTATCTACCCATTTACTAGTATTAATCAGCCAAAACTCATTACTTTTAGGGTCTATATTTTGTTTCTTGCCTCCGATAAACTCTACAGTTTCAGGCGATAAAGGGTTTTGAGTTATTAAAAAATTTCGTCGCCCGTCTCTTAAGTAGTAATTTAAGGAATAAAAAGTTACCACAGATGTATGTAAAACCGGAAGCTTAGGTTTTTGAGTTATAGCTTGAGCTATTAGCTTAACTCTTTCCCCATTAAAAAAAGGATTAATGATTTGAATTGCGGAGATAAAGGTAAGTAAAATGATCACTAAAGACAACATCCACCCCTTACGTCTATAGGTATTGATAGCCAAAGCAATAAATGTCAAGTAAAGAGGGCTAAAAATACTGAATGCCTTAGGAGAAAAAATGGGTAAAAACAAACCTAAGAGACTTAAAATTAGGAAAGGGATCAAATAAACTATACTTAGTAGCCAGTTTCTAAAAACCCCTCTTATGTAAAGGAAGATAATTACAGTTGCAGATAAAGAAAAAAATATCAGCAGTGGATTCGGAAGACTTGTGAATTCTCTTAGAGTTGTAGGTCCAAGTCCCACCAAGACTGGAGAAACAAGAACCGCTGGAAGGGTAAAAATGGTATTAGGGCATGAGCAACCACTGTGTGTTGTAAAAGTGGACAAATATATCCATGGAACTGCAGTTAGTGATACTAATAAAACAATTAAAAGCCACCTCTTAACGGTTAAAGCACTCCTTTTAAATATAACTATAGAGCTCATGGGTACAAACAGCAGAGCAAAATAGTACTGGGTATAAAGTCCCAATATGGAAATTAAAATAAAAAACAAAATAGTTTTAATGTCAGCTTTTTTTAACAACAAGAAGAATAAACTAATTCCTGTTACTACAAAAAGCATTGCTAGGGAGTGAAGCCGAGCCTCAGTTCCTATATAGATTGAAAGAGGGGATACGGCCATAAGAGAACCGGTTATTGAAGCTACTTTCGAATTGAAATATTTTTTTAGAAAAACAAAAAAGACAAAAATGGCTGCTAAATTAAAGATTAAGGATGGAAGTCTAATAAAGATATAACTAGTGCTTATTTTTAGTAGAAAGTGAATAATGAGATAATATAACGGAGGATTATTATCAGTTAAAATGGCTTGAAACATTGTTTTTAAAGGGAGATTAGCAATATAAAATGTAAAAGCCTCATCAAACCAAAAGTCTCGCTGAATAATCATGAAAAACCTCAGCACCAGGCCAGCAAATAAAGAAATAGCAAAAATTTTTGTTTCTACTTTCATTAAATTTTTTTGGCAGAGACAATGAATGAGCAACTAGTGATATTTTTAAATTCGGGTAAAAATCTAATTGGCCTACCATAGTTTAGAGGTAGAGTCCAGATGCCTTTAAAAACTACATATAACTCAGATTTTTTTAACATTTCTTCTATTTTTTTTGGGGTAACTGGTTGCTCAATCGGCTGATTTGTAATTTTGAACATCCAGCTAAAAAGTTTATGAATGATAGGGGCAAAAGGGATTGTAGGATAGCTATGAAATGTAAAGATTTGTATTTTTGAGATTCTAGCCATTTCTAGAATTGCTTTTTGTGGGTTTGGGAAATGTTCCAGACTTCCTGCACAGATTGCCAGATCAAAACTATTATTGTTAAATGGAAGAGCTTGAGCATCAGCTAAAACTAGAAATTTTGCGCCAGCAACTTTTGCTTTTTTGAGAGCATTAAGAGAAAAATCTACTCCAACAGTATTCGGAGCAAGTTTTTCTATTATGCCTTCTCCACAAGCAATATCTACAGTATTATTACCCCTTGCAAAACTAGCCAAAATTTCATAGGAACCATCTTTAGGACCACCGGATCTTGCCCTGTGTAGTAATTCATAGCCCACCTGAGAGGCTTTAGTGTTTTTATCAATTAAAAGAAAATGCCAGATCCCATCCTTCTTTTTAAATTTAAATTTACATTTTTTACAAATCCCGGATAATTTTAGATTTAAATTATTATTGCAGCGTGGGCATGCAAATTTTTTTTCTAGTGATAAATGATTCATTACTTAATTTTCCTAACCTTCAAACCAATAAATGAAGAGTGAGTTGAATCTAACTTGGATAAAAGATCTGATATAAGTGGAGGAAAAGGGTAGTAACCGGCACCGTAAATATTTTCGACCTTAAATTTATATAATTGAACTAACTCTTTTAGCCCTCTAAGTGTAAAAATCTTTACATGCATTCCTTCATGATCGTAACCCTCCATTTTGGATAAACGCATTGGATTTCCGATATTTCTTTTCTTTGACATATGCTGGGAAAAAGCTTGCCATCCCATAATTAAGGCAAAAATATTGTGCCAAGAAGAAAGATTTTCGGTTGAAATTAATAAATAGCCTTTGGGTTTCAAAACTCTATAAACTTCGCTAACAAAAAGGTCAATATCAACCAGGTGTTCAATTATTTGATTTGCAGAAACGATATCAAAAAAATTGGATTTAAATGGGATACCCTCTTCTACATTATGTTTAATTGCTTTAATTCCTGCTTTTTTGCTTGATATTATTACTTTACTGTCTATATCTATACCATAAATATCTGGCTGCTTAATATTTTTAACTCTTTTAATTATAAAATCAGCATTGTAGATACCTATTTCTAATACCTTTGCTGATTTGGCTGGTTCAACCAAAGAAATAAGGGTACGATTATTTTTATAAGCACTATTAAGCCAAATTAGCTTAAGATAAAAATTGATAATTTTCTTAATCATGAGCTGTAGCGCAAAGATAATGTTTTTGGAAGGTTAATAATATTCCAGTAAAATCCTCTTATAAAGGGGACGAATCGACCATCTTGTAGAATTAGTCCTCTTATGGGCATTATTATAAATATTTGAGTCAACAATATACTCAATATATTTAAGATAGAGAGATTTTTTAACATAAAGCGGAATTTATTTTTATACCATTCATAATACTTTCTCTTTAGATCTTTATTTGCTGTTGTACTTTCTCCATGAAAGAAAACTGCCCTTGGTAGATAA
>CAYWKL010000006.1:32616-43319 GCA_964459095.1 uncultured Gammaproteobacteria bacterium | reverse complement strand
TGGCCGCCCCAACAGCTACCACCTCATCTGGGTTAATACCTTTATGAGGCTCTTTACCAAAAAACTCTTGGACCTTTTTTTGAACTGCAGGCATTCTAGTCATTCCTCCAACCAAGACTACCTCCCCTACACTTTTAGCCTCAATTTTTGCGTCTTTAAGAGCTGATTTGACTGCTTCAAATGTTTTGTCAATTAAAGGAGCAACCATTGATTCAAGCTTGGCACGAGAGAGTTTCATCTCCAAATGCTTTGGGCCACTTTGGTCTGCAGTAACAAAAGGAATTGAAATATCAGCTTCTTGTGAAGAAGAAAGTTCGATTTTCGCTTTCTCAGCGCCGTCCCTGAGTCTTTGCAAAGCCTGTTTATCACCTTTCAAATCAATTCCTTCCTGTTTCTTAAACTCATCAGCTAAAAAGTCAATTATTTTTTGGTCAAAATCATCTCCACCTAAGTGAGTGTCACCATTAGTGCTCTTAACCTCAAACACCCCATCACCTAAATCCAAAATAGAAATATCAAAAGTTCCTCCACCTAAATCATAAACAGCTATTGTATGAGCAGTAGCTTTATCCAAACCATAAGCTAGTGCTGCTGCAGTTGGCTCATTAATAATTCTTGAAACATTTAGTCCTGCAATTTCTCCAGCTTGTTTTGTAGCCTGGCGCTGTGCATCATCAAAATAAGCAGGAACTGTGATAACTGCATCAGTCACTTTTTCACCAAGGTAAGATTCCGCATCTGATTTAATTTTTTGTAAAATTTGTGCAGAAATTTCCTGAGGAGTGTATTCTTTGCCATTTACCACAACAACAGCCATACCATTTTTTCCTTCTTTTATCTCATAAGGAAGCCATCTAATATCTCTTTGCACTTCTGGATCGCTGAATTTTCTCCCCATTAATCTCTTAACAGAAAAAATAGTTTCTTTTGGATTAACAATAGCCTGGCGCTTAGCAACTCTTCCCACAATATTTTTAGTAGGATTAACAACAGAAGGGATAATATTTTCCCCTTCAGCGCTATGTATAACTTTGGGTTTACCACCCTCCATTACTGCTACAGCACTATTTGTTGTTCCAAGATCTATACCGACTATCTTTGCCATAAATTATTCCTTTCTTGAGCATTCCTGTTGTGGCGGGAAATAGCTAACGCATGATCTAAAGCCTGCCTGACTTCAGCCCTTTCACCTCTTGGGATAAAATTAACTATTCTATAATGCCATTTTCCTACAGATTCATCTCCATATAATGTGGCATCTAGTAGCATACTACTTACCCAACTTTTTCTCATATCAGGATTTAATCTAATAAGAGGACCTGTAATGAGTACTAGACCAGCTCCCAACATTTCTCTAGCTATCGCATAACTAATATTTCGCAATTTCTCACTTACTAACATCTTATCCTTTCTTCCCTACTACAACTTTCGCTGGTTTTATAACTTTTCCTCCTAAAGTATAACCTTTTTCTACAATTTCTAAAATTATATTATCATCACCCTCACGAGTGTCAACAGCCTCATGAAGAACTGGATTAAATCGAGTTACACCCGTCCCGGACGAAGATCTGGGATCTATCTCAATCTCCTCTAACCCTTCTTCTTTTAAAACTGCTTTTAATTGTTCAACCGCAAGTTCTACCCCTCTTAACCATCCTGATTTTTTTTCTTCATCAGAAACACCACTTAATGCTTTTTCCAAATGATCCAGACTGGGAAGTATTTTTTTTATCAGTTCTAAACTTGCCCAATCTTGTAACTGCGATCTTCCCTCAGCTACTCTTTTTTCTAAATTTTGATAATCAGCTACAGCTCTTTTAAGCTGACCATCCAATCTACTAGTTAACTCCTGAAGGCTTGAGAGTTCCGCCTGCAGTTTCTCAAACTCTTCAGAGTTTACCTTTTTTTGATTGTCTTTTTGTTTTTGACTCATCACTAGTTACTCCAATCTTCTTATCCTAATACGATCTTAGTGCCTGCTCAATTAAATGAGTAGTGTATTTTACATAAGGCAAAACTACTGGAAAATTTAATCTGTTTGGTCCAATTACTCCAACTACACCATTTTTATTTTCTCCTGCTGAATATCTGCAAAAAACAAAGCTTGTAGGAAGAAGATATTCAAACTCCATATCTTCACCAAATAAAATATGTACTGATTCTGTACCAACTGCTTTTCCCAAAATTTGCTTTAAAGTTGGGTTTTCATCAAATAAAGATAAAACAAAACGAGTGACATCAATATCCTCAAATTCTGGGAAATCCAGTATATTTGCAGCTCCTGCATAAAAAATCTCTTGATTTGAATTTACTGCTAAAGATAAAATTCGAAGTCTTTGTGCAAGTGCCCTAACAGCTTCTTTTAAAACATTATTTTCTTCAAACCGCTTTTGCCATAAATTGTGTTTTATAGAAACCTCTGCTGCAACAGGAACTTGCTTTTCACTCATTAACTCTGAAATATAGACTCTGTATCCCATTGAGGTTGGTACTCTTCCGGCGCTAGTGTGAGGCTGCTTTAAAAATCCCTGGTGAGTTAAAGTAGCCATCTCATTTCTAATTGTGGCAGGGGAGACACCTAAATTAAATTCTTTTTCAACATGCTCGCTCCCAACAGCTTCACCTGTTTTAACATAAAGCTCAACAACAGCTTTTAATAAATCTTTTTGTCTGTCTGTAAGATCTACCATTAGCAGTAAGATACCACGAGTGCTAATAGTTGTCAATCCCCTTTTCTTTTTATCAGTTTATAAGTATTCCCATGCTTCATTAAACCTGAATACGATGCTACCGATTCTTTTGTATACTTCTGTTTCAGCTGTTTAAATATTCTTCTTTTTGTTGCAGTTCTCAGCACTCTATGGTGAGGAAAATGGACCCATCCTAAAAAATCAACTCCTGAGGCTAGAGTTTTGATAGAAACTTTACCTGGATGAAGAGAAAGATTTAACCTATTTTCTAAGTAAGTTGCAAGTTTTGGAATAAGATTTTCTAAATATATTCTATCTCCATCTAAAATCACAAAATCATCACAATAACGCAAATAATAACGAATTTTTAGTTTTTGTTTCATGAATTGATCAAATTCATTCATATAAACATTGATGAAAAGTTGACTCGTTACATTTCCAAGTGGAAGACCAACATTTAAATTGCTTCCTGAATGGAAACTATCAATAATCTGTCCAAGCAACCATAAAGTGTCCTCATCGATAATACAGTTTTTTAAGGTATCTTTTAAAATCTGGTGATTTATAGAGGCGAAAAATTTTCTAATATCGCCCTTTAATACCCAGGCTGTTTTAGTATTATTTCTGGAAACTTTTCTCGCGACGTCTCTAAATCGGTTGATTGCTTTATGGGTTCCTTTATCATTACGGCAGGAATATGAATCATAAATAAATTTTTTATCAAAAGAGTAATAAACATAAAAATCCCCTCCTTTAAGCTGAATCTCTGCTGTAGATTCACCAGCAGTACACCAACCAGTACCATGACCTTGAAGAGACTGCACAAGAGGCATATGATCTGAGCCCTGATTATATTTAACCCAGCTACCTTTTGTTGCAATAAGCTGTTCAGGATTAGCAGGAGTAACTTTTTCAATTGCCCAAGCATAAAGTTTAGGAAAATTTTCTCCTTGGAGTAGCTTTTCAAATTCTGGATCATTTTCATCTTTTCTTTGATCTTGGTATTTTTTTTCTACTGCATCTAGAACATAGGCTAATGCTTCTCTGTTTAAGTCAGGAAAGGGTTTGGTTGTTCCTTTTGATCTTTGAGGATATGCTTTTTTCTCTTTCAAGGGTACTTTCTCTTCTTATAGTGACTAAACCACTAAACATTCTCTCTAAAATTAGCATAACCTGGGTAAGATAAATTAAGTCAACCCGTTTTGTCAACTTTTTAAAATGCTTTAAAAAATACTACAATGCATCTTGTGCAAATGACAACTCAACAAATAATTAAAAATTTTGGAGGGAAATTAATAGCCTATGATTTAAATAAAAAAATTATTGCTAAAACTTTACTTAAACTTCCCAAAGATTTAATAGATTATTTAATTAAAACTACCTGGTTTTTATCTTCTTCCCCAGAATCTTATGGATATACTTTTAATGGTTCGGACATTCCAAATAAACATTTCATTTTTTTATCAGATGAATTATTCGGGGAGCTCCTATCTCAGATCCAATATACTATTTTGCACGAAGTAGGCCACATTATTTTAAAACACAAAAATGAAATTGGATTTAGACAATCAAGGCAAGAGATTGTAAAACAAGAATCCGAATCAGACGAGTTTGCTAAAAAATATATTTAAATTGTCTCAAATAAATCTGGTATGATAGACTAGTCTATTAGAACAAATATTAACCTTAGATAATCTGCTCAATATCTATTAAATCAGTCTCTCTGCTAAGAACTTGTTTATAAGAGATTAGTTCGTCTTTTGGCTCTATAGATAATTCCATTCCTTCAAAATCTACAATTGTTGGGTGCGATAAATCAGTACTCATATCTATTCTTTCTTCTTTTTTATCAAACATAAAACAATCTTCTGCTTGGCCAAAATCTACCATCACCTCATCAATTTCAAATACCATTGTCCAGTTTTCAAAATGTTTACCTTTATTTTGATGATAATCCTCTTTTATATATTCTTTAAAAAGTTCTTTTATTTTTGGAAAATCTTTTTTGTATATATCAATATCTATATCAAAAAGATCTTTTTTCCCGCCGTATAAAATCACAGCCAAACCACCAGTAATTTGAAACTGAATATTATTTTCTTTAAGAATTTGGATTATGTATTTTAAAACTTTCTTCTGAACCTCAGTTAACATTTAATTTTTTAAAATATTTAAAAATGCTTCCTGGGGAATCTCAACATTTCCAATCATTTTCATTTTTTTCTTTCCTCTTTTTTGTTTCTCTAAAAGTTTATCTTTTCTCGTTCTATCTCCACCATATAATTTTTGAGTCACATCTTTTCTGAATGGAGAGATTGTTTCCCGAGCTATAATTTTTCCACCTATTGCAGCTTGAAGGGCAATAGCAAAGTTTTGGCGAGGTAGTACTTGTTTTAGTTTTTCTACCATTTTTCTACCAACTGATTCAGCTTTTGGTCTATAAACAATAGCAGAAAGTGCATCTACTTTTTCTCCACCTACTAAAAAATCAACTCTTACAGCGTCTACTTCCCTAAAGTCTATTAAATTCCAATCAAGGGAAGCAAACCCAGAAGAAACTGATTTTAATTTATCATAAAAATCTGTGATCATCTCAGATAAGGGCATTTCATAAGTTAACTGCACCTGCAAGCCAAAATGCTGCATGTTTAAAAATCGACCCCTCCTATCCTGGACTAATTCCATCACTGTCCCGATATATTGCTGTGGAACAAAGATTTCGAGTCTAACCCATGGCTCCTGAAGGGGTCGTCCTGAGGAGCTTTGTGACGAAGGATCTAATTCCGACGGATTATGTATCAATTTCCCATCCCAGAGATATTCCACGCTAGGTGCTGTTGCTAGTAAATCCACATTAAACTCTCCCTGTAACCGCTCTTGGACTACTTCTGCATGTAATAATCCTAAAAACCCACATCTAAATCCTGCACCTAAGGCAGTTGAGTTCTCTAGCTCATATGTAAAAGCAGGATCAGATAATCTGAATTTATCTAGGGCTTCTTTTATATCATGGTATTCATCCTGGTCAATTGGATAAAGACCAACAAACACCATTGGTTTAACATCTTTATAACCAGGCAGAGGCATCACACCTCCGAGGTGTGATGTTATTGTGTCCCCTACTTTTACCAAATCAGGTGTTTTGATCCCTGTTGCAATGTAACCTATCTCTCCAGCTTTTAGAGATTCTGACTTAGTTAGTTTAGGAGAAAAGTAGCCTTTTTCTAAAACCTGACCCTCTGCCTTAGTACCTAAGAAAAAAATCTTAGACTGGTCTGGAGGACACTCACCATCAAAAACTCTCACACAAGCTATTACACCTTTAAAGGGGTCAAAAAAACAGTCAAATATCAGTGCTTTAAATTCACTCCCACCCCCGGGGTGGGATAGCTTGGCATCTGCGGGTTTTGGAGAAGGAATACGCTCAATTACTGCCTTTAAAATTTCCTCAACTCCCTGCCCTGTTTTTCCTGACGCCAAAATAATCTCTGACTCTAAAAACCCAAAAGTATCTATTAACTCTCTTTTGGCTTTTTCTATATCAGCATTAGGCAAATCCACCTTATTAACAACAGGAATTAAAGTTAAATTTTGTTCAAGAGCAGCTAAACCATGAGAGAGAGTTTGTGCCTGAATCCCTTGAGTTGCATCTACTAAAATTACTGCTCCTTCAACTGCTGCTAAAGATCTTGAGACTTCATAAGAAAAATCAACATGCCCAGGAGTATCAATTAAGTTAAGGGTGTAGAGTTGTGAGTTTAGAGTATATTGCAGACGCACTGGTGCTAGTTTAATTGTTATTCCTCTTTCACGCTCTAAAGCTAAGGAATCCAAAAGCTGGGGCTCCATTTTATCTTTGGCAATGGTACCGGTTATTTCTATTAACCTATCAGACAAAGTAGATTTGCCCGCGTCTACATGTGCAATAATACTAAAATTTCTGATATTCATTTGCTAATTTTACTTTAAGATTGACTCGAGTGCCAATTACGACTAATATTTTGAAACTATGTATCCAAGTGCAAGAGAAATAATTGAAGGTTTTTTAAACCAGGGAGAAAAGCAAGCTTTAATTTATATTGATGAGGATAGAGAGTCTCATTACTCAGTTTCCTATAAAGACTTTACTGAAACTATTTTAGGACTAGCTAATTTTTTCTATATGGATTTGGGGTTAAAAAAAGGCGACACAGTTTCTTTTGTTTTTGAAAATTGCCCTGAAGTTTTGGCAATTAACTTAGCATGTTTTTTGACAGGACTTCGCGCTTGTCCTTTGGATAGTAAGAGAGATACTTTGGATGTTGCATTAAGAAAACTAAAGGAGACAAAAACAAAAGCATTTTTCTACAGAAACTCTGATGAGTTAACAGATAAAATAGTTGAAACAGCAAATATTATATCCTTTAAAATTAGTGACTTTGCAGACCTTAGGAAACTCTCAAAAAATCCTGATATTAAAATTCTTGATAAATTTGTACCAAATGAAACTTCTTTAATTTTATACACCTCTGGCACAACAGGTTTTCCAAAAGGAGCAATGCTCACATTTGCTAATTTATTATCTGGCAGTAAACAAGTAACAGAGTGGTTTGAAATAAAATCAGATGATAATTTTTACTTAGTCTTGCCTCTTCACCATATTAATTCAACGATTTTTGCTCTCTCCACAATTTTGGCTCATGGAAAACTAGTTATTCCTTCAAGATATTCTGGGTCACATTTTTTCTCAGACTGTAGCAAATACCAAGCTACAATGAGTTCAATAGTTCCTACAATTAATTTGGACTTACTGGAAAAAGAGGAAGAATTTGAAAAATACCAGAATAATTTGAAACTTAAAAGAATTCAGCTTGGTTCTGCACCAGTTTCTCCTAAACATGCAAAAGAGTTTGTTGAAAAATATAAAATAAAATTAATACAAGGATACGGCTCAACTGAAACATCCCTAAGGGTCACAGGTATGCCGATAAATCTTCCTGAAAAATTATATTTTAAACTTCTTGAAGAAAATTCAATTGGTATAGCTTTATCAGAAAATAAAGTTGTAATTCTTGATAAAGATGACAAAATAATCTCCACCCCAAGCACTGAAGGTGAAATAGGAGTTTCTGGGAATAATATAATGCTTGGGTATTTGGATAGACCGCAGGAAACTAAACAAACTTTAAGGAATGGTTTTTTTCATACAGGAGATTTGGGGCTTTTTAAAAATATTGAAGGAGAAAAATATTATTTTCTTAAAGGAAGATCAAAGGAAATTATTATCAAAGGAGGGGTGAATATTTCTCCTTTGTTTATTGAAGAAAAATTAAGAGAGGCTTTTCCTTGGGCAAAAGAGGTTGTTGTTGTAGGATTCTCACACTATAGATACGGAGAAGAAGTTGGAGCTATTTTTATTCCCAAAGAAAGAAATTATCAAAAAGATTTTGAAAAAACCTTAGAAGATTTAAAAAATAACAAAGTTAAAAATTTAGATAGTTTTGAGACACCAAAAGCTGCAATAATTTCTGATTTTGAAAGCATTCCAAAAACAGCAACAGGAAAAGTTCAACATATAAAAGCAAAAGAAGTTTTTGAAAAAAAGCTACAGGAAAATTATAACGAAATAGCAAGAAACGATAATTTTACTTTTAGATTAATCCCCTCTGATGATGAGCTAAATTTAAAGAATACAGTCAAGATAACAAATTCAGCTTTCCCAAAAAGTTTAAAATTAGATTTGGAAACACTAATACATCGGGCAAACAACGGATTTGTCATTGGTGGTTTTGATAAAGAAAACAATTTAGAAGGAGCTTTAACTGGTTTTTTTGCTGATGAAAAATTAATTGATCAAAGTGAGAATTGGAATGAAATTTCAGGTGCAGGAAAATTTACAACATTTAATTCTAAAGGTAAAGCTGCAATCTTAGCCTCAGCTGCATCAGTATCTTCATCAGGAAAAAATGAAAACTTGGATGAAAATATACTAAATAATTTAAATCTGACAAAGAAAAAAGTCTTAGAGTATATTAATTCAAAAAAAGATTTTGTGGTGAAATTTCATTTCACTCCAAAGGCCGGATTCAAAGAAGGAGCAAAGGTAAAAAGAATAATCTTAAATGGGAATCCAAAAGATCTCCAGAGTTTAGGTATTGTGGTTCTTTTTGAATATCCTCTTCTGAGAGATCTTAAACATAAATTTACATCTAATAAAGTAGGTGTTGGGTTAATTGAAGCAGCAATTAAATACGCAAAAGATGCTGGTAAAGAAAAAGTGTTTCCTCTTTCGAGACTAGGAGAAGCCTACAAATATCTTAAGAGTTAACTGTGCCTGTTTCTTTAACAATTTCTTCTGATTTTACTAAAAGTTTTGCATGGAATGCTTTTTTGAAAAGTTCAACAAAAGTATAAAGTTCTTTTACATTCATTAACCAAACTAAAATTAAATAAATCGAAAGTCCAAATAGTGAAGCTACACCTGTTAGAGCTAAAAGATTAATTGTTCTTGTTGTATCAAAAACTAATCTGTCTAGTGCTTTGATAGGTATATATAAAGCTACTGCTGAAACTAGTGATGCAAGTAACATTTTAAGTAGTGGTGAAAAAAGTGCTTTTTTTGAGAACCCCCCCACTTTTTTATTTAGGAAATATAAAAGAAAAATAAAAGATAAGTTTACTGCAATAGCAGATGATAGCCCCAAACTCCAAACATCCAAAGATAAAATTTTAATGAAAGAAAGACTCAAGACTATATTTAAAAGGATTGTGAATATGGAAACCAAAACAGGCGTTTTCGTATCTCTAAAGGCATAGAAACCTCTTACAAAAAGCAGAATCACCGATTGCGCTGCAAGTCCTGCTGCAAAAAAAGCAACTGTCATTCCAGTCAAAACTGTATCTGACCAGCTAAATTGTGAAGCTCCAAAAACAAGTCTTACAACAGGAATTCTTAAAACTATTAAAATTGCTGCTGCTGGCAAGGTTAAAAATAAAATTTGGTGCATTGTTGTTAGAAGTGTGATTTTAAATGATTCTGTCTCTCCTTTTGCTTGTTCGCGAGATAATACTGGCAATGCAGCTTGTGCAATAGTTGCTCCAAAAAGTCCAATTGGAACAACTTGTAGATGTTGTGCGAATGTTAAAAGTGTTACAGATGAATAAGAAATCAAAGATGCAAGGGCTAAAGAAACAGTATCATTAATTTGCTCTGCAATTAATCCTAAGTTTCTTATGCTCATTAATCTTAAAATTTCTCTAACTCCTGTATTAAAAATATTAAAGGCAAGTTTAAATCTAAACCCTAAAGAAGAAACCATTGGAAGCTGAATTAAAACGTGAAGGGAAGCCCCAATTACAACTCCATAAGCAGGTCCCATAATCCCAAAATCTTTTGATAAAAAAACAATTCCTAAAATTATCCCTAAGTTATAAAAAATTGGAGCTAAAGCTGGGACTATAAAACGCTGGAAAGAGTTTGCTATACCAATAAAAAAAGCTCCAATAACTAAAAGAACTTGGCCGAGTAATATTACACGCGTTAAATCATCAGTTAAAATCTTCTGATCTCCCCTAAACCCTGGAACAATAAGAGAATTAAAATCAGAAACAAATATAAAAGCTAAAGTAGCAACAACGCCAAAAGTTATCAATGAAATATTTAAAATATTTGCTGCAAAATCAAAAGCCTCTTTTTCTCCTTTTTTGTGAAGATAATCTGTAAATACAGGTATAAATGCAACAGATAGTGCCCCAAAAATTAAAAGTTGAAAAAGCAAATCCGGAAGCTTAAATGCTGCAAAAAATACTGAAGCTTGCGCTGTTGTGAAATTATGAACTAATAATCTATCTCTTATTAATCCTAAAAATTTTGACCCAAAAACAGCAACCATTAAAATTACGGCTCCTGATAAAATGCTATTCTGACGAGCTGCCAATAACGAGAAGATGGACTTGACCATAAATATCCAATTTTCAATTGTGAACTAAAGTTCCAATTTTCAATTGTGAACTAAAGTTCCAATTTTCAATTGT
>CAYWKL010000006.1:0-32516 GCA_964459095.1 uncultured Gammaproteobacteria bacterium | reverse complement strand
TGTGAACTAAAGTTCCAATTTTCAATTGTGAACTAAAGTTCCAATTTTCAATTGTGAACTAAAGTTCCAATTTTCAATTGTAAGCCAAGGCTTTTGTTTTTAACAGATACTTAAATTGAAAATCAAAGATTCCTATGTTAATATCTTACGCTATGCCAATAATCAAGTCGGCTATAAAAAAGATGCGCAAAGATAAAAAAAGAACTTTGCACAACAAAAAAATAGAAGAGACCTTAAAAGGTCTTATTAAGGCTCTGCGTAAAAATCCATCAGCAAAAACTTTTCAAGATGTTACAAGCAAATTGGATAAAGCAGTTAAAATAAAATTAATCCATTCAAATAAAGCAGACAGACTAAAATCCAGATTGTCAAAACTAATAACCCAAACCAAATCTGCAACCAAGCCTAAAAATACTTCAAGACCACAGGTTAAAAAAGAAAGAGCCAAATCTTAGGTAATTAGAATATAATTACCTTATGCCCGAGAAATCTGCTCCTAAGTTTAGAATTAGTATTGATCTTCTCCACCCTCAAGGCATGCCTTTAAAGTGGCCAGTACAGCTTATAAAATGGGCTCTATCTGGAGGGAGATATTTAGGAATTGCTGTTGAGATTTTGGTTTTAGTTGCATTTGCTGCAAGGTTTAAACTTGATGGCGATCTAGCTAATTTGAAAGAACAAATAAATCAACAGGTCCCTTTTATAAACTCTTTATCCACACAAGCCCAACTTATAAGGGAGACTCAATTCAAGATTTCAGTAGTTAAAAATGCATATTCTTCCTCTACCAACTGGGCTTTAGTTTTAAGAGATTTATCATCTCAAACCCCTCCAGGTGTTATATATAATTCTCTTATATTTAATAAACCTGAGGGTAATCAAAAACTTGGATTTAAAATAATAGGAGGAGCCTCTTCAAATAATGATTTAGCCGTGTTTCTAAATGGACTTAAGAATCATGAAAAATTTCAAAATATTTCACTTTCCAATATAAATTTTGATTCATCAGGACTCAACTTTACAATCACAGGCAACTTAAAATGAATTTTTCTAAATCTAAATACTACGTATATATAAAACCTGTTATAAAAAACCAATTTGTTAGAACCTACAGTGGTTTTTTCTTTAGTGTTACTGCAGTTATTTTTTTCAGCATATTTGCAATAAAACCAACAGTATCTACTATTTTGAGCCTACAAAAGGAGATTCAAGCGCAGGAAGGAATATTAAATGATTTATCAAAAAAATCAGTGAATTTAGAAACAGGGATTCAAAATTATAATAAAATAGACCCTCAGGCTCTTGCAAAACTAAATACTTTGGTACCCAGTAAGCTTGCCCTGGCTAGCTTGATAAACGAACTATCAACCTTAGCTTCCCAAAACCAAGCATCAATTTCTGGCCTTCAATTCCAACCTTTTGAAATAAACAATGATCAATCTCCTCCAAAAGATGAATCAGATCTTAAAGAAGTTATTTTTACATTCAATGTCACAGGACCATATGAGGGTATTGTGAACGTGTTAAACTCATTAAACAAGGGTAACCATTTGATTATCGTTGATTCTGTTTCATTTAGTAGGAATGAGTCTGGAGTATCAATGATAGTAACTGCAAAAACACTTTACTAAAATATGCAAAGCAACAAAGAATTGTTAATACTTTTTATCCTTGCAACAATTGCTTGTTTAGTGTGGGTAGCAACTGATATATACAGAACAAAGTCAAATATTAAAATTACCCCACAATTAAAACAAGCTTTGGAGCCTATTAATCCAAATTTTGATGTTCAGACTCTGAAACTTATACAAAATCTAAACACTTCCCAGTCAACCACAAGTTCAAACTTTAATAACCCCTAACATGAGGATTCCAACACTTCTTGCCATAGATATGCTTTTGGTTGTAACAGCTTTAGGGCTTTTTTTATTTTTTTTCTATAATAAGACTGAAAATGAAACGAGAGAAATCTACGCCCCTTCATTTATATCTATTGTAAACAAGGAAGATACAAAAGCATCAATCGTTTGGTACACAGATATTCCAGTAGAAACGAAAGTTTTATGGGGACCAGACTTATTTTTAGGCTTTACAAAAAAAGCTGGCTCAAAAAAAAATTTACTTCATTTCCTAACATTAGAAAACTTAAAACCTAGTAGTGAGTATTTTTTTAAGATAAAATCCGAAAAATATACCTATCCCAAGAATGCCTTATCTTTCAAAACTTATCCTGAAGTAAAAGGACCTATTCTAACTTATAAACCTTTTATAGGTACAATTCTAAACCAAACTCTAAAGCCAGTGGAGAATGCTTTAGTTTTATTAAAAGCCCAAGGAGCCCAAGATCTTGTTACTGTGACATCATCAGAGGGCATTTTCATACTCCCGTTAAAGGAACTTAAAGAAAAAGGTTCGAATAAATCAAAAGTTATAAACGCGGATACAAAAGCACAAATCATTGTAAGTTCAGGAGATAAAAAATCAGAGGTTTTAGTCTTAATGCCCCCAAGAAATGAGGTACTGCCTCCGATAATATTGGGTCAAAATTCAGATTTTACAAATATTGTAGAGGAAGAAAAAAATATCTATGATTTAAACAGTGACGGCCAAATAAACTCCCTAGATTTAGCAATTGTAAGAAACTCCTTTGGAAGAGCGGCAAATAACCCTGCTGATTTAAATAACGATGGAATTATTGATCAAAAAGATCTTGATTTAATCAGACAAAGGCTTACAAATTAATCAGTCTTAAAATTAATCTTTCAACTGCGAGTTTTTCATCTAAAAAACCAAGCTTTATTTTATTATCAGTTTCTAAAATCTCAAAATAAAATTTACTGATTGTTTCTCTGGAAAAATTCTTTTTTAGCTTCTCTAACTTATTTAAAGCAAAATAGTTTTTTGTTTTTAAAGGTAAAATTAATCTCCTCATTGAGAAGTAGAGCATTGTTACAATATACTGGCCTTTGTATTTATTGTAAAAATCCTCAACTTTACCTAAAGCTTTTGGATTTTTTTCACTGATTTCATCAAGAAAAGGAAATATGGAAATCTCTCTTTCTTCAGGAAAAGAAAAAATAGTTGCATTTTTCAAACTCAAATACCTAGATTTTGGCGAGAGTGTTTTTAAGAACTTAAAAACTACGGTTAAATTCTCGTTCTTGGGTAAATTTTCAAGATTTACATCCTCGTCAATATCTTCAAGAATAATAAGACGTTTCTCATTAAAAAGCCCACTGCTTAATATTTCCGGCAAAGACCTTAAATCTTTTATATTTTTTGCACTGATATTAAAAATATATAAAGGATCAAAATCTTTTTTTATAAGGTCAATTTTTTTCAAAATTTCACTTTCACCAGACCCGTGAAGTATAAAAATTCTCATTCCTTAGCTTCTTTCTTCAAAACTTCTTTGACAAATTCTTTTACTTCTTTTGGGTCATTATTTTTAGGAATTAGAACATACGCTCCTCCGTAATCTCCTGGCGAAGGTGAAACTAAAATGGATTTTCCATTCCCTAAATTTCCCAAAACCACACTTTCAACTTTTTTTGTATTTTTTATTAACTTATAAAAATCCAAAAATCGCTCGTTTGGAATATCTGCTTCAATTGAGCTTCCAAAAGTTGAAATTAAAGAGGCTATTTTTGAGGGATTTACTAGAGTCTGAAGAGATAAAACTTTTTCTCTGAAAGCCTGCAGAACTAGTTGTTGGCGTTTTGACCTTGCAAAGTCCGACCCCTCCCCACTTGTTCCTGATCTTGACCGGACAAATTTTAATGCAGTTTCGCCCTCCATAACTGCTTTACCCTCATCAAAATGAATATGTTCAAATCTACAATCAAATCTAATTTTGCTTGAATCTGTTGCTATATTTCCTGCTTCGTCAATTAAAATTTTATATTTTCCTTTAGGGAGCGGATTTGGCAGTGATGAATACCAAAGGTCAGGAGGATAAATGCTTGGAAGGTTTAAGTTTTTAATATCCTCATCTTTTAAATCCCTTTCTTCTTCTTTATAATCACAAAGTTCATCTTCTTTCCCTTCAATTGGGTAGTTGTAGTCATCAAAAGTTTTAGCAACATCTACCTCAATTCCCCCAACAATATCAATTGCTTTTGCAAACCCAGAAAAATCAATTCTAACTCCATATTGAATTGGTATTCCCAAAACTTCACCAATCTTACCCTCAGCATAGTTTAGACCCATCCCATCCTTTTGCCCTATTTCATAAGCTGTGTTTATCTTTGCGCCAATATTATCTAGCCAAAAATCCCTAGGGATTGATATTAAAGTCGCCTTTTGGGTCTTGAGATCATATGAGGCAACTATTATTGAATCTGTTAACTGTGGTCCAGCATGAGTACCTCCTGCATTCCCTAAAAGGAGTACATTTACCTTGCCATCAACTGCGCCAAATGGGTCTCTTTTGAAAATAGAGCCAAAATTAAAAACACTCACAGAGGTGGAGGATCTTGATATATAAAAAATAGAAAATATTAAGGCAATTAAACCTAAGCAAATAAAAACCCAAAGATTTTTGGCCTTAAATTTTTTAACCTTTCGGTTTTGAAAATCAATTTTTTTAAAATCCATAGGAAATTAAATCTTGCAGATTTCAACCATTTTTAAAAACTCATCCGGATCCATCGCTCCCGTACCCACAAGACAACCACTAATATTTTCTCTTTGAATAAAAGCTTTAATATTTTCTTTAGTTACACTTCCACCATATAAAACTTCTGTGTCTTGACCATTTATATTCTTTATCTTAAAAGCAATGTTATCGGCGTTTTCAGGAGTATCAGGAGTTCCACTTCCTATTGCAAAAATAGGCTCATATGCTACTAGCTTACAATTTGCAGGAACAGGCATTTGTGAGTCCTCAACACAAACTAAAGAAATAATATTGTTATCAAAAGCCTGACTTACTTTTTTTGCTACTACCTCATCAGTTTCCCCGAAATTTGTTCTTCTTTCAGAATGGCCTATTATAGAAAGCTCAATGAAATCCGTTAAAAATTTCCCGGGCTCCTCGCCTGTATATGCTCCATTTCCAAATTCTGATAAATCTTGACTACCTAAAATAATTGGGTAATTACCTACTAAAATAGCTTTTTTTATCTCAGATAAAGCAGAAAAACTGGGACAAACTACTATTTTTAAATTCCCAGATTTAGGTAAATTTGGACCAATGGCATCTATCCAATTTATGGTCTCTTTTAAATTTTTATTTGCTTTAAAATTTATAACTAACCAAATTTTTTTATCCCCACCATCCATATTTTTCTAAGTCTATCATGAAATCGGGAGTTACCTCTACCCCTTCCCCTTCAAGCAGAGCTTTCTGCAAAGATTTCGGGTGATCAAAACATCTAATAGATATGAAACCATGGCGATTTATAACTCTGTGCCAAGGAAGCTCTTCTTTGGCGTTGTGCAGTATTCCTCCTACTAATCTTGCTCCTCTTGGAACCCCAGATAAAACAGCAACAGTACCATAAGTAGTAACTTTACCTCTAGGAATTTGCTGAATAATTGCGATTGCTTTTTGTTTGAATTTCATAACTAGCCACTAAATGCTAGCTATTAGTTACTATTTTAAGGAGTTCTTCTTTTGGAGTAAAACCTACTTTTCTTCCTACTTCTTTTCCATCTTTCATTACTACATAAGTAGGAATTCCCATAACTCCAAATTTTGATGCCTCATTAGGCTCTTCATCAACATTTACTTTTTTAATCTGCACACTATCTTTAAGTTCTTTTTCCAACTCCTCTAGAATAGGCTCCATCATTTTACAAGGCGCGCACCAAGGCGCCCAGAAGTCAATTAAAGTTAGCATAAGAAACAAATTCTATCACTTAAAAAATATTATTTAAAGATATCTTTTGTGTGTTAAACTATGCTCCACAACTCGTAGTGAGTAGAATCGAACTATGCCCGCTCTCATATTTGCCATTCTGAACGAAGTGAAGAATCTTAGAACTTAAATCTTAAGATCCTTCGGCTAAAGCCTCAGGATGACAATACAAAAATGCCTAACTTATTAGATGATCTTAACCCTATCCAACAGGAAGCTGTTAAAGCTAGCGAGGGTCCGACCCTAATACTTGCTGGAGCAGGGTCTGGCAAAACTAGAGTACTTACATACAAGGTTGCATATCTTATTGCTGAGAAAAAAGTTCCTGCTGAGAATATTTTGGTCGTAACTTTTACCAATAAAGCCAGTGGAGAAATGATTGAGCGAATTGAAAAACTTCTTCACCACCAACCACTAACTACTAACTACCAACCAATGATGGGTACTTTCCACTCCATTTGTTCAAAAATTTTAAGAAAAGATGGAAAAAATATCGGGCTTTCCCCTAATTTTGCAATTTATGATGAACAAGATGCACTGGATAGTGTAAAAGAGGCTATGAGTGTTTTAAATTTAGCTTCCCAAAAGCTTAGCCCTTCTGCAATAAGATACACAATATCTGGGGCTAAAAATGAACTAATTAATGAGCTTGAATATCCCCAATATGCAAGAGGCTATTTTCAAGAAACTGTTGCAAAAGTTTATATTGAATATCAAAAAATTCTAAAACAAAATAGCGCACTGGATTTTGATGATCTTTTAATTGAAGCTTTAAGGCTTTTTCAAGCAACTCCCCAAATTTTAGCTAATTATCAAAATTTGTTTAAATATATTTTAGTTGATGAGTACCAAGATACTAATGCCCCGCAGTACCAGTTTATTAAACTTTTGGCCAGGAAAAACCGCAATCTTTGCGTTGTTGGAGATGCCGCACAAGCAATTTATGGTTTCCGTGGAGCTGATTTTAGAAACATTGTTAACTTTAAAAAAGATTACCCGCAGGCTAAAATCTTTAACTTAGAGCAAAATTATAGATCAACCCAAATTATTTTAGATGCAGCAAAATCTGTAATTTCAGAAAATAGGACTCATCCAGTTTTAAAACTCTGGACTTCTAAATTAGGTGGAGAAAAAATTACAATTTATGAGGCAAGATCAGAGGTCGATGAAGCATTATTTGTTATACAACAAATAGTTAATAGTTCTCCTACAAACCATGAACAAAAAACGAAGCGTACCCTAAACGAATATGCAATTTTATATAGAACTAATGCACAATCCAGAAGTTTAGAAGAAGCCTTACTTAAAGCAGGAATTCCATATAAATTATATGGGGGTGTTCAATTTTATGAAAGAAGAGAGATTAAAGATGTAGTAGCTTACCTTAGATTACTTGAAAATCCTAAAGATTCTGTTGCTAAAAAAAGAATAGAAAAAATAGGTAAAGGCAGAGCAAATAAATTTTATGAGGTGGGGATCAAGTCGGGGATGACAACGCTAAGTTTACTAGATCTAATTTTAGAAAAAACGCAGTATTTAGAGTATTTAGATGATGGTAGCGAACAAGGAAAGTTAAGAATTGAAAATGTAAAAGAACTGCGATCTGTTGCTGAAAAATTCCCAAATTTAACTGAGCTTTTAGAGAATGTGAGCCTAATCCAAGATTCTTACTCCCCTTCAGGTAAGGTTAAAGAAGAAAATAAAGACTCTGTCACTTTAATGACTATTCACTCCTCAAAAGGTTTGGAATTCCCAGTTGTGTTTTTGGTAGGAATGGAGGAAGGGTTATTCCCCCATTCAAGATCTATGTTGGATATAAACCAGATGGAGGAGGAAAGAAGGCTTGCTTATGTTGCTATAACAAGAGCAAAAGACACACTTTTTTTAACTTATGCTAGAACCAGACTCTATTTTGGTACTAGATCAAATAATTTAGTTTCCCGCTTTTTAGCTTCAATTCCTGAAAGTTTGCTTGATAAACACATTGAAATTAGGACACGCTTTGAAAGATTTGATGATTTTGATGATGATATAACTTTTCAAAAGGATGAGGAGGATTGGCTGAATGGTTAATTTGAAAATTCTTCAAAATTGGATTAAACTCTTTTTTCAACCATGGATAAGCTACTAATTGTAGCAATTATAATGGTAGGGATTTGGGGTCTTTGGGGGCTTCCAATATTAACCCTAATTAATGCAGACCAAACTCCACCTGAGGATCAACAAGTTTTAGTAGCTACCCAACCCATTAAAACTATCTCAAGATTTACTACTCAGAAAGAAGAGCTAACAGAAGTTATTCCAAGACAAGTAATTTTTAAAGATGATCCTGAAAAAGAAGCAGGGATAGAGGAGGTTTTGATAGAGGGGGAAGATGGTCAAAAAATTACTACTACAAAAATAAGCTTTTATGATGGTGAAGAGTATTCAAGGGAAATTTCAGATATAAAATTAACTCCCCCAAAAGATAAAATTGTCTCAAGAGGAACAAAAATAATTTGGCACACTTTAGATATTGCTGATGGCCAGATAACTTACTGGAAAAAAATGAGGGTTTATGCCACCCATTATGATTCAAAATGCCCTGGGTGTAATGATTGGACAGCAATAGGATTAAGAGCAGGCAAAGGAGTTATAGCAGTTGATCCAGCAGTTATAAAATTAAGAAGCCAAGTCTATATCCCAGGGTATGGACATGCAGTTGCAGGAGATACAGGTGGAAGCATAAGAGGAAATATCATAGATCTAGGCTTTGATGATGCTAAAACTGCAGGCTGGCATGCACAATATATAGATATATATTTACTCTAAGAATTCAGGCAGCTCACTAGAGCAGCTTCCTACTTTCTCCCAGCCTTCTGGTACATCACAAGGAGTTGGGAACTCTTTGCACTCACCTGTTTTTGGATCTTTTGCTGGTGTAATGACTTGAATACAAAGCTCATCATTATTCTTGAGAGAACTCTGTAAAAATTTAAAACTTTCTAAAATTTCTCCTACTACTTTTGGCTTACCTTTAGTAGGGAATTTAAATAAATACATTTTGTCATTATATGGAACTAAAATAAACTGAGGCTTGCCTTCTCTATAATCTGCAATATTATATCCACCTAATTGACCGCTTACTGTTGCAGTTAGCGTTGGTGCAATTAAGTTAGCTCTTGAGGTAAAATCTCCCCAAATATATGGATAATACCAATACTTATCAAACCAGCTCTCAGGATCTAAATTATCAGGATTATTAAAAACCCAAACCGAAAAAGGCGCTGTGTCAAAATCTTTGCTTTCATCCAAAACTACGACTGAGCCCAAAGCCTTACCCGGAGCATAACCTACATAACCAGTAAAATTTTTTCTAAACTGTCCATTTCCTCTAATATTAAACTCCTCTTCAGATTCTTCAACTACACTAAAATCTTCTTTGGGGTATTCAAAAGAAATTCCAAATTCACTACTGCTGTATATTTTAGGTTCTGATTTTGGAGTAATTAAATTTATAACTCCCTGACTATCTTCTGAAAGGTTTT
Source organism: uncultured Gammaproteobacteria bacterium (assembly GCA_964459095.1). Classification (GTDB taxonomy): domain Bacteria; phylum Patescibacteriota; class Microgenomatia; order Daviesbacterales; family UBA10151; genus CAYWKL01. The sequence continues at coordinate 23,128 of CAYWKL010000006.1, read as the reverse complement.
CAGGAAATGGTTTACTGGTCATCTGGAAGTATAAAAGCCCTACAGCCACTAAAAGTATTAGAAATAAAATTAGAATCAAAAGAAGATGGGCAAATCCTTTTTGTTTAGAATACTGAGCGGACTTGTGGTGAGTGTAATCGAACCAGCCGAAGTACATATTCTAATCATATCATGCTGACGTCATCCTCGACCTGATCGAGGATCTAGATTCCCTCTTCCGAGGGAATGACGGAAGGTTGTTATTGAAACTGAATGCTGGAGATTATTTTTTCTATTTCTGATGAGAAGTCATCTTTGCTTGTGGCAGGATTTCCTGAGCTTGAAACTCTATTTGTTATATCAAAAGTTTTACCACTTCCTTCAAAACACCACTGGTTAGTTTTCCAATCTCTATACTGCTGTTTTGTTTTTCTTACATTAAAATTACCAATTTTTACTACTTCCCCACCGCTGCAGCTTAAACCACTGTTTACCAAAACTGTTATTGGTTTTTGCGATCTATCGCAATTTATTGTTTTTGATTCGCCGCTATAAGGATCCAATTCAAAATTTGTAGAGTTGCTACATTTTAAAACTCCCCAATTTTTAGGTACTTCAAGTTTAAAGCCTTGCCCTTGATAAATAGCTTTACTTCCATTTTGAACTCCACCTTTGTCTGATTGCGATTGGCCTGTGGGAGTCTGAGTTGGAGCTGTCTTTAGTGTTTCATCAGGAGTTGGCGAGGAGTCAGGTGATATAGTTGCAATCGGGCTAGGAGAAGAAGTCAAAGAAGGAGTTTGAGTAAACCTTGAGAATGGATTTAAGCTAACATTAAAAGTATTTGCTAAATAATACACAGTCCCAAAAATAACTGATAAAACAATTACTACTATAACTGCAGCTGCAATGATGCTTCCTCTATTTTCCATAAGGCCTATAATTTAACACAAGTTGGCTTAAAAATAAAGAGAGTATAGAATAAACTAAAATATGACTCTTAGAGAAATAAAAGAAGACCAAAAAGACCAGTACAATAAATTAGTTACACACATAATCCAATCCTGGGAGTGGGGTGAGTTTAGAAAAAAATTGGGAATTCCGCTTAACCGATATGGACTTTTTGAAGGTGAAAAATTAAAAAAAGCTTTTCAAATTACATTTCACAAAATTCCTTTCACTAAAAAGTTTGTAGGATATTTGCCAAAAGGTCCTTTTCCTGATAAGGATTTTGCCAAAGCTTTAACTCAAATAGGTAAAGAAAAAAATTGTGCTTTCATAAAAATAGAACCAGATATAGAAATATCAAAAATCAAAAATCAAATGTCAAAACTTGATTCAAATTTTAAGTCCTCAAAAAAGCCGCTTTTTACGAAATATAATTTTATTTTAGATTTAACTAAACCAGAGGAAGAATTATTAAAAAATATGCATCCAAAAACCCGCTATAACATTAATTTAGCCAAGAAAAAAGGAGTTGTTATTGAGGAAGCAAAAAACGAAGAGGCTTTAAAAATTTATCTTAAGCTGTACTTTGAGACTACTCGAAGACAAAATTATTTAGGTCACAATGAAACTTATCACAAATTAGTTTTTCAAACTTTAAAAAAAGAAGGGATGGCAAGGCTTTTAATTGCTTTTTATCATCCCCCTCAAGCCACGCGCCCTCTGCCCCTAGCTGCCTGGATGCTTTTAAATTTCAAAGACACTTTATATTATCCTTACGGAGGCTCTTCTTTACTCCATAAAGATTTAATGGCTTCAAATTTACTCGCTTGGGAAGCGATTAAATTAGGAAAAAAGCTAGGTTTAAAAAAATTTGACCTTTGGGGAGCATTAGGCCCTGATGCAAACCCAAGCGACCCATGGTTTGGATTTCATAGATTTAAAAAAGGGTACGGCGCAAAATTAGTTGAATTTATAGGAAGTTTTGACATTGTGTTTAATAAACCGTTATATTTAGTTTTTAACAAGGTTGACAAAGCAACTAAATTAAAAGTTCTTCTTCTTAAGGCTTTTTCTTAAAGCCAAAGATTAAAAATGATTGACCCAATGATAATAGTGGCAGCAGTAATATTCGTATGGTGCATTCTGGGATTATCCTGGTTTGCAGGATCTGATGCGCCGTACGTTGCAACAAAAATGGGAAAAATAAGAAGGATCTTGAAAAAAGCCGGTGTTAAAAAAGGAAAAATTTTTTATGAACTGGGAAGCGGCGATGGAAGAGTAGTTTTGGAGGCTGCTAAACTCGGTGCTATTTCAAATGGGGTTGAGCAGTCCTGGATCAGGGTTTGGTACTCAAGATTTTTAGGTTATAAATTAAAACTAAAAAATGCTTTCTTTTTCCATGGAGATATTTTTGCCCGCCACTACTACCCTGCTGATATAGTCTATATTTATCTTTTACCAAAAGGAGTAGGAAAACTTGAAAAAAAATTATATGACGAGCTTAAAAAAGGATCCATAATTATTACTCAAACATACCATTTCATAAATAAAAAGGCTTACAAAACCCAAGAAAATTTTAAATTTTATAAGGTTTGAAGTCTTTTTCTTACTCCTACAATAAAGCCTTTACATCTTTTAGAAAAATTAGCTATAGTTAAAAAGATGGCAAAACTTTCAAAAGAAAAAGGATCTTTATCTCTTTTAATAATTTTAACCTTAATTTCATTTGTAGCAATCTTATTTTTAACTTATATTTACTTAAAAAAATCTGACCTTTCCTTAAATATTTTTAACTCAGAACAAGCGCAAGCAGCAGGGCCTTATGGTACTCAACCAGGTCAACCTATTAATGATAAAGGAGAAGTCCAAGTTACAGATGGGGTTGCTGACAGATTAGTCCAAAGTGGTGCTGGCTGGGTCAGGCTTAATTTTAGACTGGGTCCTTATCCTAATGATAACAGTGAATTTTATGCAAAGTATGATGAGGTTGTAAATAGGCTTCGCGATAGAGGACTTCAGGTTGTAGGGTTAATGTCCAATGAGTCATGGCACGGTAGCCAAGCAGACTGGACAGCAAATAACTGGGAAAATACCCCAGGTGGAGATGGATATAACCAGTATATTGATCAATACTGTTACGGCTTCCAGCGAATAGCAAAACATTTTGAGGGAAAGATTAAATATTGGGAGCTATGGAATGAACCAAATGCATGGACTAATCAGACCGGACCAAATACTTTTGAAGGAGGAAGCTTTATATATCCATCTAATTTTGCAGCAATGCTAGCCCAGTGTCATGCACAAGTACACTATTTTAATAGCATGGACATTCAAGTTATTTCAGGAGGACTTTTTGGACATGATTTAGCAGGGTTTTGGACAGGCGGAGCAGGGGCAGATTATCTGGATAAAACTTATGATATTGGAATAAACCACACTGGCAAATTTTCCTGGGCAAAATCAACTTATGGGTCCTATCCTCTTGACGGCGTGGGCCAGCATATTTACATTAATCAATTTAAAGATAAGGGAAATATCAATACAACTGAAGTTTCCAATTATTTAAAGTACGTGAATGATGTTGTTAAAAAATGGGAAGGATCTAATACTAATAAGAAAACATGGATAACTGAATTTGGATGGACTACAAAAGAGGTAACTGAGACACAACAAGCTGCTAATTTAGAAAAAGCATTTAAAATCTTTAAAACAAAGCCTTATGTTGCTAGCGCTTTGTGGTTTCAATTAGATGATCAACCTCAAGGAAATTTATATTTTGGGCTTTTTAGGCCTGACGGAAGTAAAAAGCCCGCCTTTTCCAAATTTAAAACTCAAACTACTTTTGAAGGCAAGAAATCAAATGGCTCAACTGTTACAAAAATAGCTGATTATTATAAAAATAAAGGTGGATTAAAAGCTTTTGGTTCACCTTTTGATAACGGCGGAAGCGTATATGCTCACTACTGGGACTTTGGTTATGTACAGGATTTTGACGGAGGCTACGTTGGTAAAATGGCAATATTTGACACTGGTTTCAGAGTACAACAAGGTTTTTGGAGAGAATATTTAAATGGCAACAACCACAGCATCTTAAAATTCCCAACAAGTGACGAATACAATTGGAATAATGGAGTAAGACAGGATTTCCAGGGAGGATATATGTTCTGGAACCCAACAACAAATCTAGTTACAATTATTTCAAATTAACCTTAATTCTTCTTAAAACCCATGGTATAATTTTCTGCCATGAAACTTCTACACTTTGCTGATATTCATATTGGTATGGAAAACTATTCCAAACTTGATCCAAAAACTGGGCTTTCAACAAGACTTTTGGATTTTTTAAAAACTTTTGATTTCATTGTAGATACTGCTATTGAACAAAATGTGGATGCAGTTGTGTTTGCAGGAGATGCATATAAAACCCGCGACCCTAATCCTACTCAACAAAGAGGTTTTGGAGAAAGAATTAGAAAACTTGCCAAAAAAATTCCTGTTGTTTTAGTTGCAGGAAACCACGATACCCCAAATGCAGAGGGTAAAGCTAACACTTTAGATATTTACTCAGCACTGGAGATAGATAATGTCTGGGTTTCAAGAGTACCAGAACTTTTAGAAATTCCAACAAAGTCCGGGACTTTGCAGATTGTAACTTTACCTTGGCTTCATAAAAATGATTACAAAGAAGTAGCCGCAAAGCTTCGTCTTCTTTATGACAAAATCAAAAATCCGGCGCTAGCCGGACCTACGATCTTCCTTTCTCACTGTGAAGTAATAGGTAGCGAGTATGGAAGTGAAAAAGGAATGGCTATAGCAAATGATGTCACAATTCCTCTATCTATTTTGCAGGAGAAAAAGCTATCTTATGTGGCACTAGGACACATTCACAAACACCAGGTTTTGTCTAAAGACCCTTTAGTAGTTTATGCAGGCTCCCCCCACAGAATTGATTTTGGTGAAGAAAAAGAAGAAAAGGGAATCTGCTTGGTTACCATCGATGATGTCATTCCCGCGGAAGCGGGAATCCATAACAATAATCTAAATGGATCCCGGATCAAGTCCGGGATGACATTCTCAGCGAGTTTTGCATTCATCCCGACTCCTTGCCGACAGTTTCTTACTATCACCATTAACTTAAAAGGGTCTGACCCTAATCCAACTCAAACTATTTTAGATGAGATTGACAAACACAAAGTTAATGAAAAGATTGTAAAAGTAATTATTAATATTCCTGCAGAGGTTAGCGAAGAAATTGAAATGGATAAAATTAAAAAAGCTTTAAATAAAGCACATTTTATTGCAGGAATCTCAAGAAATGTAGAAAGAAGGGAAAGACTCTCTATTGAAACAAAAGAAGTAGAAACTCTCTCCCCAATCCAAGCTTTAAATAAATATTTTGAAGCCAAAAAATTCTCACTAGAACAAAGAAAAAAATTAGAAAATTATGCTGCAAAATTATTAGAGAGTTAAATGGTAAAAAAGAATTTAAAAAAAATCGCTGTTTTTATTTTTATTAAAGAAAAAAAAGTTTTAGTAGAAAAAAGATTAAAAGATGAAGTAAAAATTTTAGAAGGAGAGTATATTTTTCCTGGCGGAGGAATGAAAGAGGACGATTTTGAAAATATTGAAACTGCTCTCAAGAGAGAAATACTAGAGGAGTTAGGAGTCATTCCTTCAAGTTTTACACCTCTTGCTGAAGATTTAAGAATTATTGGAGCAAATAAAGATGTTAGTTTGCATCCATATTTAGTCGAATCTTGGCAGAATGATATACCTGAGAAAATATTAGATGAGGATGATCCCCTTTTTTGGGTAGATTTAGATATAATGTTAAATTCAAAAATTGAACCTACCAGAAAAATCGCGCAGTTAGTTAAGAAATATCTAGAAAATGTATGATTCCTGTTTTACTTAAATTATCTAATTTTACAAGTTATGGCCAGAATCCGCATATTTTAGATTTTACAAAATTTAAGCTCGCAGCAATTTCTGGTCCAAATGGAGCTGGGAAATCCTCTTTACTAGATAGTATAACCTGGTGTGTTTGGGGCTCCTCTAGAGCTGGAGACTCATCAGATGATCTTATTAGACTAGGCACTGACAAAATGCACGTTGAGTTTTGCTTTGAGCTTGATGGAAATTTATATACTATAAAAAGATCAAGGAGTAAAAAAAGCGGAGGAAGTACTAGCTTAGAAATATGGAGTGGCACAAAAAAAAATCCTGAAACACATAATTTAACAGAAGGGACAATTAAAGCGAGTCAGCAAAAAATAATAGATCTTTTGCACTTAACTTATGAAACATTTATAAACTCATCCTTTATCCGCCAGGGTCATGCAGATGAATTTACAACAAAAGGTCCAACAGAGCGAAAAAAAATTCTGGCTGATATTTTAGGACTTGACCACTATGATAAATTAGAAGAAAAAGCTAAAGAAAAAGCTAAAGACAGTGGAACCCAAATTTCAGTATTGGAATTTCGAATTCTTGAAATTGAAGCTGAACTGTCCCAAAAAGAGCAAAGAGAAAAAGAATTAACACAGGCGCAAATTCAAGTATCATCAGCAGAAAAAGAAATTAAAGTTTTGGAGGGAGAATTAAAATTACTTCAAAAAGAAAAAGATTTATTTGATGTAAATACACAGCAACGAAATAAATTAAAGGACAATTTAGACTTTCAAAAAATGGAGCTTGAAAAAATAATAGAGCAGGGCAAAATGCGCTCAGAAAGAATTAAAACTTTAGAGGAAGCAACACAGTCTTTAAAAACTCTAGATGAAGAAATAGAAGGCTTAAAAAATTCACAAAAGCAGTTGAATGATTTAAAAAGTAACTTGCAGAAAAAACTTGAAATAGAAAAAAATTTGCTTTCTTTAAAATCAGACTATTCCCTTAAATTGCAGGAAAGAAAAACTTTAGATGAAAACATAAAAGAAAGGGCTCACAAATTAGATGATCTTAAAAAAGAAGGCTCTAAATGCCCTACTTGTGGCCAGGAGCTAGAAAAACAGAATAAATTAAAAGTTTCGGCAAATTTAAAAAAAGAAGTCGAAGAGTTAAATTTTCAAATAAAAAAAATTGATTTAACAGATTTAGAAAAAGAAATTAAGAACATTGAAGATGGTTTAACTAGTTTTAAAATTGACCCAGATCAACTGGAGGCCTTAGAGAAAGATTTATCAAGACTTGAAGATCTTCAGCGACAAAAAGAAAAATTTTTAAAAGATAGCGCAAGTTTGCAGTCGGAGAAAAAAATTGTTGAAGAAATGCGAGATCTTTTTAAAAGTAAAAATGAGCAGGTTAAAAAACTAGAAACAGAGTTAACTAAATTACCTGAAATTAAAGAGGATAAAAACCTTCAAGATGTATTAAACATAAAACAAAATTCACTCGAGGAGCTAAAAGCAGAGGAAAAACAAGCGAGAAATTTACTTGGAAGAGCAACTGAGTTAATAAGTAGATCAAAACAAATGGAGAAGCTTTTAGCTCTGCAATTAGAAAAGAAAAAAAACCTCTTATCTGAAAAAGCGATTTTTGAAGAACTTGCGCTAGCTTTTGGGAAAAAAGGGATTCAGGCAATGATTATAGAAAATGCTATTCCTGAAATTGAAGATGAAACAAATTCTCTTTTGGATAAATTAACTGATGGAAGAATGAAAGTAAGCTTACTTACCCAAAAAGAAACAAAAACAAAAGTTCAAACTAATGAGGGGAAAATGCACGCTACAGTTGAGACACTAGAGATTATTATTTCTGATGAAATGGGTGAGCGAAGTTACGAGCTTTATTCAGGGGGGGAGGCTTTTAGGGTAAACTTTGCTCTTAGACTTGCTATTTCCAAACTGTTAGCAAACAGAGCTGGGGCAAGGCTACAGTTTTTAGTTATAGATGAAGGATTTGGGACCCAAGATGCTCCAGGCAGAGCAAGATTAATAGAAGTAATTGATGCTATAAAGCCGGACTTTGAAAAAATATTAATTATTACTCATATAGAAGAGCTAAAAGAGGAGTTCCCAGTAAGAATTGAAGTTTCAAAAGAAACAACTGGTTCTAGTTTTGAAGTGGTTGGGGTTTAACGAGAAACATCTAAACGTCGTTGTTGAACAACCTGACCCATAAAAGCGTCTACTTGTCCTCTCTCAAATTGTCTAAAAACTGGTGAAGTTACTGCAAGTAATTCATTAACACTAGCTAAAGGTAAAAGTTCATAAGGTAGTGTTACACCTGTTTCCATATATTCACCCACAGCTCTGGTATCTGAAAACAAACAAAAAGTTTCTGCCATTTTATTTCTATACTGCCTAAATCTAAGCGAGACTAATAAAGAAATTGCATCAGCTGGAGCAACTTCTAAAAAGCGTCCTGCTTTTTCTAAAAAATCTTTCGGTTGATCTGGGTTTAATGAATAAACTCTCCTCCTGGCCTTTAGATGCGGTGTTGTTTTGGAAGGACTCACAACATCTAAATAACCATACCTTGGTGGGCGTAATCCAATTTGCTGATTCTTATCAATCACTTCTTCATACCACCTACCCGCAAGTCTTGTTAGATCAGACCACTCTGGATCACTTCTCCATTCTAGCTGACAAAAATCGCTATCGTAATAAATCAATAAGAAGGCGCCCTCATTTGTCAGATAAGCTATTCCTGGGACACCGGCTTGTGGGTTAAATTGAGCAATTTCTTGAGAATCAAATATAGGTATTTCAATTGCCCCTTGCATATTGGTAGTTTATCACCTTTGTCAATTTAGTTAAAATTTAGGTAATGAAATTACTTAAAAAAACTCTGCTAATACTTATTCCTCTATTAATCTTGTTTTATGTAGTTTATTTTACAAAACCTCCAGATTCTTGGGAAAAAGCTTCTACTTTGCAGATTTTAATTTTATTTATTCCCTTGCTTTTATCTTTTAGCTTTTTTGCAAATCTGTTCATAAATTATTTGCCAAGAAGTTTTATAGTAGGACTTGGCGGAATAGTAATTTTGGGATTACAAGCAGCGGGAAGTTTAAGTTTTCTTACTGGTGCTCTAGTTATAATTTTGACTTTCCTAATAGCAAGGTTGTTTAAGAATCGTTCTTTTCAACAAAGGAACTCTCGTCCTGGAATTGTCAAAAAACTGCTTTAGAGATAAAATTAAGAACCTTGGAGGGAGCTAGTCATCCCCGATCTAATCGGGGATCCATAGATAAATTAGATGAGAAAATTTTACATCACTAATGCTATTCCTTATGTGAATGCGAAGCCTCATATTGCCCACGCTTTGGAGTTTATTCAATCAGACACTATTGCCCGCTATCACAGATTACTTGGTGAAGATGTAGTACTTCTTTGCGGAGGAGATGAAAATGCTTTAAAAAATGTTCAAGCTGCGCAGGAGCAAGGGAAAAACGTAGAGGAATTTATTAATGAAAATACAGAAAATTTTAGAATCCTGGCTGAAAAATTAAATGTGAAGTTTGATATTTTTCAAAAAGGTTCTGATAAAAAACACCACTTATCTTCTCAAAAACTCTGGGAACTCTGCAGCGCCCAGGGAGATATTTATAAGAAAAAATATAAGGGCCTTTACTGCATAGGTTGTGAATCTTTTTATACTAAACCCGAATTAAATGAAAAAGGAGAATGTTTTGAACATCCTGGAAAACCTTTAGAAGAAGTGGAGGAAGAAAATTATTTCTTTAAGCTTTCCAAATATAAGGATCACATCCTGGAAATTTTAGAAAAAGATGAGTATGAAATAATTCCAAAGTTTAGAAAAAATGAAATGATTTCTTTTATAAAAAAAGGTCTTGAAGATTTTTCCATCTCAAGAAGTAATGAAAGAGCAAAAAACTGGGGTGTCCCGGTTCCAAATGATCCCACTCAGAGATTATATGTTTGGTTTGATGCTTTAAATATTTACCAATCAGGAATTGGTTTTGGAACTGATCAAGATAAATATGATAAATACTGGCCAGCAGATGTACATGTAATTGGAAAAGGAATAATTAGATTCCACGCTATTTATTGGCCTGCAATACTTTTATCTGCTGGTTTAGAGCTTCCTAAAAAACTTTTTGTTCATGAATATTTAACTTTAAATGGGCAGAAAATTTCTAAAACCTTAGGTAACGTTTATGATCCAGTGCCTTTTGTTGAAAAATATGGCCCAGATGCGCTGCGGTATTTTTGTTTAGCTAAATTTTCTCCATTCCAAGACGGTGATTTCTCAGAACAAAGATTAATTGAATCTTATAACTCTGATTTGGCCAATGGCCTAGGAAACTTAGTTGCTAGAGTTGCAAAACTGACAGAGAAAATAAACTTAAAGGCCCCAGAATTACCACGTAAACTTAATCCAGAGGTAGAAGAACTTATTAAAGAATTTAAATTTAATGATGCACTTAATCATATTTGGAAAGAAATCGCAGAAGCTGACAAAAAAGTAAACGAAGAAAAGCCTTGGGAATTAGAAGGAGAAAAATTAAAAACAGTTTTAGAAGATTTAGTTAAGAAATTGCAGCATATAGCATTTAATCTTCAACCCTTCTTACCAGAAACCGCAGAAAAAATTCTAAACCAATGCTCAGGTGAAATTAAATCCTCCACCCCCCTTTTTCCAAGAATATAATTTACTAGAATATGAAGAAAGATTCATTAACTAAAGAAGAAAAATTAACTTTAGAAACTTACGAGGAAAAAGGAGAAGATTGGGCTGCTCAATATAGTATCTATGATCCATGGAAACCAGACTATAAAAAATTCAAAAAGTTGCTACCCAAAGGTAAAATTTTGGAGATAGGAGCAGGTGGCGGCAGAGATGCAAAACAGCTACATAAGTTAGGCTATGATTATATCGGGACTGATATTTCAACTACACTTTTAAAAGTTGCTCAAAAAAGTAATCCCAAATTGCAATTTCTACACCAAAGTATCTATAAACTTAAATTTCCAAAAGAATCCTTTGATGGCTTTTGGGTATGTGCAGTTTTACTTCATATCCCTAAAACAAAGATTGATTTAGCTTTGCAGAAAATTAAGGAAGTTGTTAAACCAAATGGCATTGGTTTCGTCAGCGTCAAACAAGGTGATAATGAGACGGTCGTTGAAGATAGCTTGGACAATGGTATAGTCTTGAAAAGATTCTTTGCTCTATACCATGACAAAGAGTTTCAGCAAATCCTTAGGAAAAATGGTTTTAAGATTATCTCTTCAGATATTAGGAAAATCAGCGAAAAAACCACTTGGCTAATATATTTTGTCAGAGTGATAAAAAAAATAGAAAATTGAACCTATCTTGTATCTTGATACAATACACTGCTATAGCTTATTTTTGTATCAGATCCTAATTAATTTTTCTTAGTTAATTTTATAAGTTTAGATTCTCAACTGATATAATCTTTTTATGATTACAGATACTCATGCTCATCTTTTTTGGGATTCATTTAAAGAAGATTTAGACTCTGTTATCAAACGTGCACTTGAAGCTGGGGTAAATACTATTATTAATGTGGGTACTGATTTACAGACTTCAAAGGAAGCTTTAGAACAAGTAGAAAACCTTTCTCTGAAATATTCTTCGAGCGAAGTCGAGAAGTTACATTTTTATTCCTCTATTGGAATACACCCTCATGAAGCAATTAAATACTTTGAAAAAAATAACCAAGATACAAGAAACAAGATACAAACAGAAATTGGAAAATTGGAAGAAATTTATCATAAAAGTAAAAATCCTTCGACCCACTCCGCTCGCTCAGAACCAAAGGTTATTGCTGTTGGAGAATGTGGATTGGATTTTAATTTTAGCAACCGAGATTTTGTCCCTTCATCTTTACCCATTGAAGAGATTAAACATTTGCAAAGATCACTTTTAAAAACTCAGGTTAATTTAGCAAAAAAGTTAAACCTTCCATTGCTTATCCACACAAGAGATGCATGGCATGAAATTTTTAATTTTATCTCTGATCACTTTGGGATACTTCATTGCTTTTCTGGTGACTTAAATGTTTTAGAAAGAGCCTTAAAAACGAATTTCCTTATTTCTTTTCCAGGGACTATAACTTATCCAAAAAATGATACTTTGCGGGAGGTAGTAAAAATGACACCCTTAGAAAGAATTGTTTTTGAAACTGATTGCCCATTTTTACCACCCCAACAAATAAGAGGAAAAAGAAATGAACCGGGAAATTTAATTGAAACTATAAAACTTGCAGCCCAGTTGAAGAATTTAAGTGCTGATGAAATGGCAAATATCTCAACAGCAAATGCAAAGAAAATTTTAAAAATTTAATTTCTTATAAATACCCCAGAAACACTATCCTGATATACCAGTTTCCAACTATCTTCCTTTGTCAATCTGACTAAATAATAATACAAAGGTTTTCTGTTTGATGCCCAGACAGTATTAAAATTAGTATTATTTATATCAATTTTATTTTGCTCTAATTTATAATAATCAATAAAAGGACTATACCCCCTTTCTTGCCATGAAGGCATTCTACCATCTATTGTTGGTTTAATTTCTGGATAATTCCATATGAGCCAACCCCCAAAATTATAAAAAGTTAAAAGATTTTTCTTTTGTAAATTATTATCCAAAATAAATTCAGCTGCTTTTGGAGAGCACTCTGTTAAAATACAATATTTATTCCAATCCATATTAATATATTGACTGAGTGGTAAAAATCCTTTTAGGGCATATAAAAAATAAACCGCCCAGACCACAAAAGCTATACTGATTTTAAGTTTTTCATTCCTTGGACCAAAATATGAAACCAGAGGTTTTATTAGAGGAATAATTGTAAAAAAATAAGGCCAAGCATACCTTCTTGCAGAAAAAGAAGGGACACTAAGTAGAAATGAAATGAAAATATATTGAAACTTTTGTTTTAAATCTTTCTTTAAATAAATAAAAAGCGTCCCAATGAACATTAAAAAAATTCCAAAAATTAAATTCCAAAAAAGCACTGAGTTCTTTTCAAAAGGAGTCCACTCAATTATGTATTTTTGCCATACTCCAAATGAATGGTTCAAAGTTTCTGTATAAATATTAAACCCAAAAGGATTCATTAGAGTTGCTAGAAAACAAAAAGTAAAAACAAGTATGAGTAGCTGAATCTTTTTGGGATTTGAGAAAAGATAAATGACAGACCAGATTCCAAAAATAATAAACCCTAAAATAAACTCTCCGTGCAAATTACTCCAAAAAAGAAAAAGTGGAACTAAAAAATATATTGCTCTTTTTTTTCCATCTAAAAATTTTCTAAATAGAAAAAATAGCAGTCCCAAAAATAATAAACTCAAAAGCTGGACTCTATAGGACGCAGCAATAACAGGTTTTTCTAAATAAATAAGAAGTGGAAATATAAAAACTTCATCCCAAAATTCTAATTTGGAGGCTTTTGAGAAAAAATAAAAAGTTAGAATTATAACTAAGCTACCTAAAAAACTTAAACCCAAAAATCCAAAGTTTGAAAAAATTAAATAGACAAGCAAATCTGATCCCCATGATGTATTTGCCCAGTAATATCCTGAGAAAAGATTGGAAAATAAATTTATCTTTAAAACCTCTCCTGTTTTAAAGAAATATTCACCATACTTTAAATGCCATCCCAAATCCAAATCAGCGCTGTTATAAAAGGAAGCAATAAAAACAGTCAAATAAGGCAAGAAATTTGTAACTTTTAAAATTTTTGCACTCATAGAAATATTTTAACCTGATTAAATGTCTTAGCAAGTACCCCAATTTATTTGCTTTATAGCCTTAAATCTCTTAAACTTTAAGACAGTTTTCTTAATTTATGAGATTTATATTATCCTTTTTATTTGGCTTTTTAGCCTTCTTTTATTTAGGGGAGCTTTTTGTTCGAGTTCTTAAAACAAAACTTCACAGTGTTCCAGGCTTGATTTTAATTCTGGCAGGGTTTTTAGTTGGGCTTTTTGGAGTTAGTTTTTTTGGTTCATCTCTATCTTCACTAATTGCACTTTTTTTATTGGGCTCAGGCGTTGGATTAACACTCCATCATTTTCTCTCTATGAGATACATTATTTCAGAGAGCCGCGAGCAGGGATTTATAAAAAAACATGCCACAAGATTTGAAAGACTCCTTGAGATATTTCCTGGTGCTCTAACCTGGATAACTCTAACCTCTCCTTTTTGGCTCTCTTTCACTTTACCTTTTGCAGTTGCATATATTTTAATAATAGCTGATGTCTATTGGTTAATCTCTTCAATTAGAACAGCAGTATTAATTTATTTAGGTTACAAAAAAATTGATTTTGCCAAAAGACAACCTTGGTTTGAAAAGTTAAAGAAGGATTTTTCAGGACAGTGGGAAGATTATTATCATTTTTTAGTTATTCCTACCTATAAGGAAGGGGTTGAAGTTTTAGAGCCTGCAATAAAAGCAATTACAGAGGTTAATTATCCCAAGGATAAAATTTTTATTGGTCTTGGATTTGAAGAGTGGGCACCTTCAACCCAAGTTAAACAAATAATTAAAACTTTAAAAAAATATGAAAATAAAGTTGCAGATATTTTTATAACTATCCATCCTTTACTTGAAGGGGAAATAAAAGGTCCGGCATCAAATAGAAACTACAGTATTAGAAATGCCCTAAATGAATTTAATAAAAGAGGTATTGAAGAAGCTAAAGTTTTTGTAACAACACTTGACGCTGACTTTGTAATACATAAAGAATTCCTGGCAGGGGCGCTCTATAAATATTTGTCTACGCCAGAGGAGCAAAGGGATAAGAGAACATATACAGGCAGTTTTCTTTATTACAATAATTATTGGCAAGCTCCAGCCCCTATGAGAATGATAGCTGTTGGAACTGCTTTTTGGCAGCTAACAGAGATGTTAAGCTCTGATAAATACAGAAATTTTTCTAGCTTTTCGATAAACTTAAAATCTTTACTTGATGTTGGACTTTGGATTCCAGATAAAGTTAATGACGATTCAGGTTTTTATTGGAAAGCTTATTTTCATTTTAAAGGAGATTATAAAATAATCCCCCATTTTATACCAATTTATGCTGATACTGTTTTAGATGAGAATATTTGGAAAACATTTCAAAATCAATACTTACAACTTAAAAGATGGGCATATGGTGTTGAATTTTTCCCTTATATTTTTAAAGAATATTTTAGACGCACAGATATAGATTTTTGGAAAAAAACAGATAATGTTTTATTTGCTATTTGGGGATATTGGAGATGGGGAACTTTGGCTTTATTTGTAACCTTTGGAGGAATGCTTATTCCTTTGATCAATCCAAATTATAAAGAGTCAGTTATTGCAATTAATCTACCAATAGTTTCTTCTTGGATTTTAACAATTGCATTCTTAGGACTTTTTACAACAATTTATGTTCATGAGAAAACCGTTCCTAAAAGACCAAAAGATTGGGGAATTTTTAAAAGAGTTTGGTCGTACTTGCAATTCTTGCTTGTACCATTGGTTGTTGTAACACTCTCATCTATTCCATCCATTGATGCACAAACTTCTCTGATGTTTGGCAAATATTTAGAATTTAGAGTTACACATAAAGCAAGAAAAATGACTGTTGCAGTTTTAAAATAAATGAAAAGCTTTCTTTTGAATTTCTTAAAAAAGCAAGACCAAATAAACTTAAGTTTTTTTCTTGTAGGTATAATCTTCATTTTTTTTAACTTTATTTTTATTCTAATCAATTTTTTTCGTCTCCCTTCTAAAATCCCACTTTTTTATTCTTTAGCTTGGGGGGAGGGACAACTTGCTCCTCTTTATCAAATTTTTATCTTGCCTCTAATTGCAGCTTTAGTGGTTTTAGTAAATATTATGATCTCTTGGCATCTTCACAGTACTCAGACAGTTTTAAAAAGAATTATTGGCTTATCTTCTGTAATGATCTCTTTTATGATGCTTTTAACTTGTATCAAAATAATTTTGATTTTTGTATAAATGAACCTAATATTAATTTTCCTTTTTTCTTTTATTGTAACTTTAATCTTTACTCCCTTGACAATAAAACTTGCAAACTCTTTTGGTCTAGTAGATGACCCAAAAAAAAGACCCCATCCTGCAAGGCTCCATAAAAGAAAAGTGCCAAGAGCTGGAGGATTGGCAATCTATCTTGCAATTGTTACTTCGATAATTCTTTTTATTCCCTTTAAGGAGTACTTAATTGGAATTATTTTAGGGATCACAATACTTCTTATCACAGGAATTATTGACGACAAAAAACAAAACTTTTCTCCCTATATCAGGCTTTTATTAATCTCTCTTGCGGCAGTAAGTCCAGTAATACTGGGTATAGGGATATCTTTTATAGCAAATCCCTTATTTGGACTAAAGTTTACTCCCCCTAATTTAGCGGTTCCTTATATTAAATTTAATGAGCTTATTTTGCCAATAAATTTTTTTGGGATAAAAGAAATAGTTCCTGTTGCAAATATTTTTGCATTTTTGTTTATTGTGACTTTAACTCAAATTATAAATTGGTCAAAAGGTATTGATGGACAAATGCCTGGCATAACACTGATAACATCTCTTACTCTTTTAGCTTTATCACTGAAACTTCTTTTTGGAGGAGATGAGACACAGCTTGAAGTGGCAAAACTATCTCTAATTGTTGCAGGAGTCTCTTTAGGTTTTTTAATTTTTAACTGGCATCCCGCAAAAATTTTTCCTGGGTTTTCTGGTTCTACTATCTTAGCTTTTATGCTAGCAGTTCTGGCAATTTTGTCTGGGGCTAAAGTTGCAACAGCGTTTTTGGTTTTAGCGATGCCAGCAGTGGATTTTTTTTACACAATAGCAAGAAGGGTACTTTCTGGAAAGTCTCCAGTTTGGGGAGATAGAGGACACCTGCATCACAGACTCCTAGATTTAGGATTTTCTCAACCTCAGATTGCATTGTTTTACATTTTTGTTTCTGTTATTTTGGGTGGGGTGGCATTATTTGTAAGTTCTCAGAGTAAATTTTTTGGGGTTTTGGTTGTAGCGGTAATTTTTTTAGGATTTATCCTTTGGGTTAATTCGCTTTCAATAAATAAGAAGGGGGATAAAAATGGATAAGTTTTTAAGAATTTCAATTGGCTTGATTAAGGTAGTTCGTCCAAGGCAATGGATTAAAAATTTTGCCATTTTTGCAGGAGTCATTTTTTCAGGACAACTTTTAATATTGAGCTCTGTTATTTTGACAATTGAGGCTTTTTTAATCTTTTGTGGCGTTACATCTATTACATACATACTAAATGATTGCTTTGATATCCGAAGAGACAAACTCCATCCTTTTAAGAAAAAACGCCCAATTGCTTCTGGCCAAGTACCTATGAAACTTGCCCTAACTTTAGCAGTAATTCTAATAATAATCTTGCTTCCTCTCTCCTACATACTGGCAACCCCATTTTTTTTGGCGGTAGTTGCATATCTATTCCTGCAGCTTTTTTATTCTGCATTTTTAAAAACTATAATTTTAGTTGATGTAATGGTTATTGCTGCAGGATTTGTTTTAAGAATTTATGCTGGCGTTTGGACTATAGATGCACACTTAAACGTTTGGTTTCTACTTGCTGTAACAAGTTTTGCTCTTTTTTTGGCTATAGGTAAAAGAAGATCCGAGCTTACACTCCTTAAGGCCCAAGCTGCAAAACACAGGGAAACTCTGCTTCATTATCCAGAAACATTACTTGATATTTTAACCTCTATGTTTGCAACAAGCACTTGGTTTGCTTATGCTTTTTTTGCATTTTTGCAACCAACTATCTCAGTTCGCGAAAATTTAGTTGGGTTTATAAGACAAGTTTCTCTTCCGTTTAATGAAGCAAAATTTTTAATGATAACTGTCCCAATAGTGATATATGGTGTAATGAGATACCTTTATATAATTTATGAGAAAAAAGAAGGAGAGTCTCCTGAGCGAGTAATCTTGACTGATAAACCTTTACTTATTGCAGTCCTTCTTTGGATGGGAACAGTTTTAACAATAATATATTATCTTGGGGGGTAATCTAAATTTTTTCAATATAATCAGAAGATACATATCCTTCTTTACCACCCTCTATTCTTATCTTTACCCAACTTGGCAGCTCCTCAATTAAGGTAAGAATGTCCCCTGGGTTTACCCTTCCTATTTCAGTACTTGAAAGAAATGGTCCGCTCCTTACTCGCAAAAAACCTGTTGGAGTATTCCCTACTTTTACAAGGCGTGAAATTTCAATTGGGTTGGCGGTAATTTTTGTAAAATCTGGCTCAGATATAGATAAATCTACATTAATATTTAACATATAATCTTTAATTACTAAAGCCCTAATCACTCTTTTTAGGAAATTGTTATGACTTATCAAAAATAAGTGTTCTCCAGAGGGCAAATCTTTTACTAAAAGAGGAGTTTTTCCATAAATTTTACCATCAATATCAACTTCTGAGCCTTGAGGGGTGGAGATCACAGATGCACCTGATCCACTCTCTAAGGTAATAATCTCGCCAGAGCTTGAAGCAGGAGTGCTGGATAATTCCCTATTTACAATAGATTGGGTTTTACCCTCTAGGCTAACATACCCTTTCCATGAGCCGCTATCTGATTTTAACTGGACCAAATACTCGCCGGGTTTTAAGTTTGAATCCTCAAAAGGTGTTTTTCCTACCTTTTTACCATTTAATAAAACTTCGGCTTCTTTCTCTGACTCAACTCTAATCCCTGCTCTTGGCTCAAGACCTAAATATGAGACAAGGTATGGGGAGAAAAATCTGATTATAATAAGAAATATACTAAGAAGAATAAGTATCAAAAATATACCTTTTTTCATAAATTAAGTTATTTTACCATTATGGTTTGACTTGTGAAGCTAATTTTGGTATTATTTGCACCCTGCTTTTTAGCAGGATTTTTATCGCCTAATTTTAGGCGCTTATGGTAAAAAGAGCACCAGCTAAAGCTCTGCCCAAATTCCCTGCAGCGAGATTTTCTTTTAAAATTTTCTTGGGAATAGTTTTAATAACTTTTTTCTCAAATTATCAACCTACACTCAAATTTCCTCCTATACAAAAAAATTATGTACTGGCAGAGTCCTTACAAACCCAAAATATAAAAGCAGAAAGTTTACCATTCACACTCAAACTTCCTCATCCAGGTTATTTAAGTACAAGGTATTCAAGTTTTCATCCAGGAGTTGATATTGCAACAGGTTTAGGTATGCCAATTCACCCTATTGCAAATGGTGTTGTAGCAGATGCTGGATTTAATTTTTGGGGGTTAGGCCTTATAGTTTTAGTTGAACATGAGAATGGATATAAATCCTTATATGCACACATGGGCAAAACTTATGTAAATAAAGGCCAAGAAGTTTCTACTGAGGATACCTTAGGAGAGGTAGGCTTAACAGGACATACATCTGGTCCTCATACACACTTAGAAATTAGCAAAGATGGAAAAACTATAGATCCTTCGATACTTCTTCCAAAAATAGATGAGGCGCCAAAAATAGAGTATTTAACCCCAGTTGCAAAAGCTAATCTACAATCTCCCCTTCCAAAGTAGTTAAAACTTCCCCTCTTCTTCCAAACTCCTCTCTTTCCCTATTAATTAACCGCTCCAGCAAATTCTTAAATTCAATTGGTGTGTCCACATAATTTAAAACTATCTCATTTTTATTCATACCTGCTGTATGAACAATTACTTTACCATGGTGCATAACTAAACGATCATATATGCTTTGATCAACCTCAATATGCGTGATTTTGTCATAAAGGGCGCTGTTGATTTTAACTGTAAAAAAACCCTGTTTAACAATCATTCTTCTTGTAGTTAGCAAGTACCTATGGGCATTATAAGTATGTAAAGTCTTAATCCAAGCAAATAAAAATGCTCCAATTAGACCTATCAAAAGTCCATATCCTAAATTAAATTTTAAAAAAAATGATAAGGCTAAACCAGCCAGAATAAAAATTGCTCCAGGAATAATAATATAAATTACAAAAAGCTGTGTTAGATAAACTCTTCCATATCCTGTTGCTAAAACCAGTTCCTCATCTTCTGCTAAATATTTAGCAAATCTTTTCTTCTCCTCCTCAGAAGGGGAATCACGATAGTGTAACTTTGCCATTAGTATATATCTTACTACAAAAAGATAAGTGGATTCGGACATTGAGTTGTTGGGATATTTTGTGCTATAGTCTGCGCATGACAATAGAATCAAGGCACAGTAGTATGCGTCGTAGTATACGTTCTCCATCCTCGATGAGGGCAGCAATTGCAAGCGGGTATGTAAACGGGGGGCATGTAAGAATTAGAGGAGGATCTATTGGAAGACCCTCAAATATGGAGGAGGCATTTGATGTGTCCAGACATAGGGTTCAAAGAGCTGGTAAACTTACTAAAGGAGGAGAACAAGTTAACCTTCCTTATATTGGAGAGCCTGATCCCCCCATACCGAACTTTGATGGTACAGGAGCCTTAGGAATTATCGTACCAACCAGCGGACTTATCTTTGACGAAAAAGGTTTTGTCTTTCAACAACAAGAGCAGGATCCGCCTACCTACATTGCAGAAGTACTCATTGGAAATCAGGAAGGATATTTTGCAGTTGGAGGGCCTGCACGAAAAAGTGATGAGCTTAGGATAGCTGTGGGAGATGCAGGAGGTTCTCGTCAGGTTGTAAATGAGCCAGTTCCAGAACCCTATAACCCAAGAGAGGTTAATTCTGTAGTGGCCAACAATGGATTTGTAATTGTCTCTTTGGGGGTATAATTAGCATAGACAAATCACCTTCCAGGTGTTATTGCTTCTTCCATTAATGCAAATCTGTATATCTTTTTATTAACCAAAGTAAAACAATCCCTAATATTAATGAGACAACTGCGGAAGTAATAAAATGCTCAGTAATTTCCCAAAGACCTCTCCAAACTAGAACAATACCTAAGGCTACAAATAAAGTAAAAAGTAGTCTGTGTTTTTGTAATCTTCTAACTACTTTGGACCTAAAGGTGTTTACTTCATGTAAGGCAGGTGCTGCTTCTAAAACTTCTTTAAAAGAGCTACTTTTGAGGATTTTTTCACTAGACTTTTCCTTTTCTAAAATTTCTGCTTCTTCTTTTTTAATTTCTTTTAATTCTTCTACGATTTCTTTATTTAAATTTTTACTAGCCATCAATATCTATATTAGCAGATATAAAATAGTTTAATATTCACCCATTCCTGGCATACCGCCTGGAGGTATTGGAGGAGCTGGGGGTTCTGGTTTATCGCTTATAAGCACCTCTGTACTCATAACCATTATAGCTACTGATGCTGCATTTTGCAGCGCAGATCTGGTTACCTTAACTGGATCTATTACTCCAGCTTTAACTAAATCCTTTAGCTTTCCATCTAAAACATCTATCCCGAAATTTTCTCCAGCTTCCAAAACCTTAGCTAAAGCTACCCCCTCATCCAAACCTGCATTTTTAATGAGTCTCCTAAAAGGCTGCTCCAAGGCTTTTTTAACTATTTCTACCCCAACTTTTTCCTCATCAGCTACATTTTTTAGCTCATTTAAAGTCTTAGCAACCCTAAGAAGTGCTATCTCTCCTCCTGCAACTATTCCTTCCTCTAGGGCTGCTTTTGTTGCAGCAACAGCATCTATTACTCTTTCTTTTTTCTCTTTCATCTCTAGCTCAGTTGCAGCACCAACATTAATAACTGCTACCCCACCAGTAAGTTTTGCTAACCTTTCTTGAAATTTTTCTTTATCAAATTCAGAATCAGAGGAATCCATTTCTTTTCTGATTTGAGCAATTCTTGCCTCAATTGCTTTTTTAACTCCTTTTCCATCAACTATTAAAGTATTATCTTTAGTAGAGGTTACTCTTCCTGCCTGGCCTAAGTCAGAAACTTCAACTGATTCAAGTTTACGTCCGGTGTCCTCAGATATAACTGTTCCGCCGGTTAAAATAGCAATATCTTGTAACATTTCTTTTCTTCTGTCGCCAAAACCTGGAGCTTGCACTGCTAGCACGTTAAATGACCCGCGCAGTTTGTTTACTACCAAAGTAGCTAAAGCTTCCCCTTCAACATCATCAGCAATAATTACTAAAGTTTTTGAAACCGCAACGAACTTTTCTAAAAATGGCATTAGATCTACCATAGCTGAGATTTTTTTATCAGTGATTAAAATATGTGGATCCTCAAGGGATGCCTCCATTTTATCTGAGTCAGTTACAAAGTAAGGACTAGCGTACCCTTTATCAAATTCCATTCCTTCTTTATACTCAACTAACATATCCAAAGATTTGCCTTCCTCAACTGTTATAACTCCATCTTTCCCAACTCTTGCTATAGCTTCAGAGATCATACTTCCAATTTGGGAATCTTGTGCAGAAATTGTAGCAACCTGTTGAATTTCCTCAGGAGTGGTGAGTTTTTTGCTCATTTTATGAAGTTCTGAAACCAAACTTAAAACAGCGCTTTCTATTCCCCTTCGAAGTATCATAGGGTTTGCTCCTGCTTCTATATTTTTAAGTCCTTCTGAAACAATAGCTTGGGCTAAAATAGTTGCTGTAGTAGTTCCGTCTCCTGCAACATCATTGGTTTTGCTAGCAGCTTCTTTAAGAAGTTGTGCTCCCATATTTTCAAAAGGCTCCTCAAGATCTATCTCTTTGGCAACAGTAACACCATCATGTACAACCTGTGGAGCTCCCCATTTTTTATCCAAAGCTACATTTCTGCCTTTAGGTCCAAGTGTGGAAGCCACAGCATCAGTTAAGATATTTATACCTTTTAAAAGCTTCTCACGAGCTTCACTTTGAAATTTTAATATTTTAGCCATAAATTATCCTATTGTATCTGATAGTCTTCTCATATTTATTCTAAAACCCCCATTAGATCATCAAACTTAACTAATTTATATTCAATTCCAGAAAGTTTAATCTCATCCCCGCCCCATTTTTTATAAACTACTTTATCACCTGGTTTTACTGGAGCTTTCATTATTTTTCCATTTTCTAAAATTAAATCCTCACCGCAAGAGACAACTTTTCCCTGGGCTGGTTTTTCCTGTGCTGTTTCAGGAAGGTATAACCCAGATGCAGTTTTGCTTTCAGCTTCATCTGGTTCTATCAAACAATATCCCATTAGGGGACGAAGATTTATCTTTTTATTTTTTTCAGCTATTTTACTTGGCATATTTAAAAGTGTCATCCTGAGGGAGCAAAGCGACCGAAGGATCTAAATAAGATTCTTCGCTTCGCTCAGAATGA
>CAYWKL010000005.1:0-45273 GCA_964459095.1 uncultured Gammaproteobacteria bacterium | reverse complement strand
TTTTTATTGGCTGTTTAATAGGTCTTATTGGTTTTTGGTCACCAGAAATTTGGGCACCGAGGTTTTTATTCTGGATGATAATTTCTTTTTTTGCTGGAATGATGTTTCCTCTTGATATTTTCCCTCCTTCTATTTTTAGAATATTGGAGCTTTCCCCCTTTACTTATCTCCTTTATTTTCCTTTAAAAGTTTATTTAGGTGAGGTTACTACAACTCAACTTCTTTTAGGAGTAATAGTTTCTTTATTTTGGATGCTTTTCTTTTACTTTTCTCTTATGAGCGTTTGGAAAATGGGCTTAAGAAAATACGGAGCAGAAGGAAGGTGAGAAAATACTTTTACATTTGGCTTAATATGTCACTTCTTTCTGCACAAGTTGCACTGCGTTCACTATTTGGTGCTTCTCTTTTTTTAATTGGTAAGCTTCTGAGGTTTTCTCTTTTTATTATATTTTTAGTGCTGATCGAGAGAAATGTGAATTCAATTGCAGGTTATTCTATCTGGCAAATGGTTTTGTTTTATGCCACTTTTAATCTAGTAGATATTGTCCCTCAGGCTTTATTTAGGGAGGTATACAGATTTAGAAGTTATGTAGTACAAGGTGAATTTGATTTTATATTAATAAAACCTTTCTCCCCACTTTTTAGGTCTTTAATGGGAGGTAGTGATATTTTGGATATCCCGATGATAATTTTGTCAATAGGTTTAGTTGTAATATCTATTTTAAATATTAGCCATGTTACATCATCAGGCATCACTCTTTACGCAATTTTAGTTGCAAATGGTTTGATAATTTCTTTGGCATTCCACATCTTTACTCTTTGTGTTGGGATTTTAACTACATCAGTGGATCATGCAATTATGGTTTATAGAGACTTAACTCAACTGGGAAGATTTCCTGTGGATATTTATTTAGAACCTATTAGAGGTATCTTAACTTTTGTTATCCCAATAGGAATTATGATGACTTTTCCTGCTCAAGCTCTTATGAATCTACTTAACCCCCAGCTGATTCTAGTATCTTTTGCATTTTCTTTTGCATTTTTATTTGCTTCCTTAAAATTCTGGAAATATGCTATAACCCGCTACCAGAGCGCCAGCAGTTGACAATGAAAGTATAATTTTCACTTTCGTTGTCATCCTGAGCGAAGTCGAAGGATCTGTGCTTTTTACGCTCAAAAGTGATAAAATAGGATATGGCAAAATATATTATTGAAGGCGGAAATCCTTTAAAAGGGACTATAAGCGTAAGTGGTAATAAAAATTCCATTTTGCCTGCTTTGGCAGCTACTCTTTTGACTGATAAAAAAGTGACTCTAATAAATGTTCCAGATATATCTGATGTAGCTGTTTTAGTGGACATATTGAAGCTAATTGGTGCAAAAGTAGAGGTAGGGGATCACAAAATAAGCGTTGAAGCAAAAAAAATAAAAACTCACATTCTCCCAGAGGACTTGGTAAATAAACTAAGGGCTTCTGTTTTACTTTCTGGACCACTACTTGCAAGAATAAAAAAAGTGCAGTTTACTCACCCCGGAGGAGACATTATAGGCAAAAGAAGTATTCAGACCCATATTGTTGGATTAAAGAAGTTAGGTGTGGAATTTAGCCAATCTGACATTTATTACAAAGCTAAGTATCTAGGAACTAGAGGTGATGCGGTTGAAATCTTTTTCACTGAACCTTCAGTTACAGCTACTGAAAATCTTTTAATGTTTGCCTCAAAAAGAGAGGGCAAAACAATTCTTAAAAACTGTGCATATGAACCTCATGTTGTAGATTTATGTAGCCTTTTAACTAAAATGGGAGCTTCTATAAAAGGAACAGGAACTTCTACTTTAGAAATTGAGGGTAGAGAAAATTTAAACGGGACAGAATTTAGGATTGGGCAGGATTATATTGAAATTGGAACATACGCTGTTGCCTCTGCTATAACTAAAAGTGAGATAGTTTTAGAAAACGCCAGTCTAGTGGATTTGGAACCTATAACTTATCCTCTTTCAAAAATGGGAATCAAATTCGAGCAAAAAGGAGAGGGAATTTTAGTCAGTAGTGATAAAATTAAACCTATTGAAAGATTAACAACTAATATCTGGCCAGGATTTCCAACAGATTTAATGAGTGCAATGATAGTTTTGGCCACCCAGGCCCACGGTGCTTCACTTTTGCACGACTGGATGTATGAATCCAGGATGTTTTTTGTAGATAAACTAATATCTATGGGTGCAAATATAACTATTGCTGATCCACACAGAGTTTTTGTTTATGGCCACACAAGGCTGCATGGCAGGGAAATGGAATCTCCAGATATTAGGGCAGGAATGGCTTTGGTTTTAGCAGCTCTAATTGCCAAGGGAGAAAGTATTATTAATAAAGCAGAGTTAATTGAACGCGGTTATGAAGATGTGGTAGGGAATTTGTCAAGGCTGGGTGCAAGTATAAGGAGGATTTCTTAATTTCGCTCTACCTTTCCAATCCGGGATTGGAAAGGTAATGGTAAAAAGGTCTTGACTCTTGTTACTTGTAACTTGTTACTGTAGAATTTAAAGATGGAAGGGGATAGGCCAAAAGAGAAGTGCGGAATATTTGGTGTTTATGGCAAAGGTTTTGAAGCATCACGCTTAATTTACTTTGGTCTTTTCGCACTTCAACACAGAGGTCAGGAATCTTCAGGAATTTCAGTTTCAGATGGAAAAAGCATAAGAACGAGTAAAGGTGAAGGTTTAGTAGTTCATGTTTATTCAGAAAAAGGTCTTAAGAATTTAAGAGGATATTTAGGTATAGGTCACAATAGGTATTCAACATCTGGTGGTACTGATGTTAAACACGCTCAACCTGTTGTGGATAAAAAGATGTCTCTTGCGCTTGTCCATAATGGAAATCTGCCACAAACAAAGGCACTTGAAAACTTTTTAGATGGAAAAGTGCCAACAAAAGGCTTAAATGATTCTGAGTTAGTTCATGCTTGTATTAAATACTTCATGCAAAAAGGCCTTTCTTTAGAGAAAGCAATTGAAAAATCATACCCCCTGTTTACAGGGGCTTTTTGTTTTTTGGTTCTAACAAAGGATAAAATAGCTGCTTTAAGAGACTCATACGGCATTAGGCCGCTCTCCATTGGCAAAATTAATGGAGGATTTATGTTTGCGTCAGAGACTTGTGCATTTGATTTAGTAGGAGCAAGTTTTATTAGGGATGTTAGACCAGGAGAACTGGTCGTCATAGACTCAAAGGGATTACATTCCAAACAAGTAATGAAAGGAAGACAAAACTTGGATATTTTTGAATTTGTATATTTTGCTAGACCTGATAGCAGTCTTTTAGGCAAAAAAGTAAATGAAGTAAGACGTAATCTAGGAATAAATTTAGCAAAGGAATATCCTGTAAAAGCAGATGTTGTTATCCCTGTTCCTGATTCAGCAATTCCTGCTGCGCTAGGATTTTCTAAAGAGTCAGGTATTCCTTTTGACCATGGATTAATCAAAAATAGGTATGTCCATAGGACTTTTATAAGGCCTGACCAGCATCAAAGGGATAAAGATGTTCAAATGAAGCTAAACCCTTTACCAGAGGTTATTAAAGGAAAAAGTGTCGTCGTAATTGATGATTCAATAGTTAGAGGCACAACACAATCTAAAATCGTTAAAATGCTAAGAAAAGCAGGAGCAAGACAGGTTCATGTTAGAATTAGCTCTCCTCCAAACAGATTTCCTGATTTTTATGGAATTGATACTCCTTATCAAAAAAACTTAATTGCAGCAACAAAGAGCATAGATGAAATTAGAAAATTTATTGGAGCAAACTCCCTTGCATACCTTTCTTATGAAGGACTAATTAAATCAACAGGGCTTTCTGAGAAGCTTTTTTGTACATCTTGTTTTAGCGGAAATTACCCAATAGATATAGGAGAGAGGAAAAAAGACATTGAATACAAAGCCTCAAAATCTTCTAGTTGATATATTGACTAAAGTCAATTTTAAAAATAAACTTGTCTCATTAACTTTTAAGGAGGTGATTTTTCGTGCAAGACACAAATGATCCAAATGCACCACAACCAGGTGCACCTATGGGTGACCAACCTATGGGAGGGGGAATGCCTACACAAACTCCTCCAGCTGAGCCAACAGAACAGGGCCCTGCTCCAATGCAGCCTGAAACTCCAGCAGAACCTGGATTGCCATCACAAGGACCTACACCTGTGCCTGGAAGCGAGGAACCGGCTGAACCAACAATGCCGCCAACTGAAACACCCGCTTCAGGTGAACAGCCACAGCAATAGTTTTTAAATAAACTTATGCAAAATAAACTATAAAATCCCTAACTGGATTTTGGTTAGGGATTTTTATTCTAGAACTTTATTCTCAAAGATAAAATCAGCAATTTTTTTACTAATAAAAATCACTCCATTTGGAGAGGGATGGATATAATCCTTATTGCTTAAATAATCTAAATTTGCGTCCCCATCCACCATAGACTCGCTTAAAACATTAATTAAAAGAATGTTGTTTTCTTTAGCAAATTTAATGTGATTTAGCATATATTCTAACCTTTCTTCTGCCCATTTTCTTCTCTCTTCATCTGATAAATCCCTGGATCCTCTGGCATAGTGAGCTTTGCTTGGGGCAATTGTTGCGACAAAAACTATCTTAGCTCTTGGGTTTTCTCTTTTTATCGTCTCGACAGCTTCTTTTAAAACCTCAGTTTGCTTTTTTAAACCTTCTTCCAAAGGAAACTGAGACAGAGGATTATTGCCAAAAGATTCTATTAAAATAACATCAAAGTCAATTTCTGTGATTGGACGAAAGTCTCTGTGATAAAAAGTTTTTTTAGTTAATCTATCTTGTAAAGTTAAAATACTTGTGCCCCCAAAGCCATAGTTTAAAACCTCAAAAGATTTACCAGGATAATACTCTTTAAGAAAAGCTTTCAGTTCATCAGAGTTGCCTAAATACTCTGTCATAGAGTCACCAACTAAAACCAAAGTATAATCCTGGGGATATTTAACTTTATTTTTTCCTTCTACATTTATATTTTTAGGAGGAGGAAAAACTTTTGGCTTTGAATTTTTAAATTTAAAGAAAGCTAAAATTAAAAGAAGAATTAAGAGTAAAATTCCAAATATTCCTATCCACTTCCATCTACCCATCTAAACATTATTACATATTAGATTAATGATAAAGTGAATATTGTAAATGGATTTATCTGCTATTTGGACAGATTTAACAGAACTATATCAGAAGCCAACCCATAGTTTGTTATTTAAACTTTAGAATGCTAAAATTGGCAGATGATAAGCTCAGAAAGAACTCAACTAACTCCAATAGCTCGAGAAATTAAAAATACTGGAAGTCCAATAACCAATGTTCAGTACTTCCCTGATGGGCAATCTCCTTTGGGAATCGATGAAGCCCGTCAAAGATGGGCTGTGATGAAACCTGAGTTTTATGCCTTAACAGCGGTGGTTGCCGACGAAGTTATGCAGCGAGCATTGGATACAACGCTTCTTGCAAGGGAAGATAGAATTAAAGCGATTTGTGAACAAAAAGACGCATACGGTTTTACCCACCCGTTGCGATCCCTGACAGATTTTACCAGAATGGCTCTTCGGACTACCCTAGTAGTATATATCAATGAATATGATGATAGCTATTTAAATGAGGATCCAAACTCATTAAGGCATAAGATTCTAAAACGATACTTTGAACTAGAAAAATTCCACTCAACATTTGTTCGGCCTGAAGGAGATCTACTTTTCGAGGGTGTACCAAGTGATCCATTTATTTATCTTTCAAGAGGAATAGGTAATGCGGCTGCAACAATGGCGCAAACTATGGAGGCAGTACATTGGGTATTTAAGAGAGAATTCCCAGGTCGAGAAGTTAATGAAGAAACATTAACAGATATTTTTGCCAATAGTTATTCTTTAATCGCCGCGCTTGCCATGATGCACCTTGATTCTTTTTCTCCAGCGAGTGCAGATTTAAGAGGGGTTGATGGAGAAGGAGATTTTGAGACTAGATTCAGAACTAAAAAGTTTACCTTAGAGCAAAGAAAAAATGGATTGGCTCTGGTTTGCGCTTCCAATTTGGATAAATATAAAAGCGATACTGATGAAACGTGGTATGGTCCACATCTTGGTTGCCCTGCAATGGTGAATTTTGGCGAAGGATCAGCAGTTGAAAAATTTTTCAATTGGCATGTACAATTTGCTCCTGTAATTTATAGATCTTTTTTTGAGTCCCTGAAACCAGTAGATATCACTAAAGTTCAATTTTCCGAACCTATCAATATATCTTTAGAGGAATTATTGAAATAACTTGATAATCCCTAGAAAGCTTCCAGAGGTTAACAAGTTAAACTGCTTCGCAAATAAACATCTCTTGGATCCAAGGAACATCTCACCTGGGAGGTGGATTAGCTTGACACCCAGGGATAAGGTGAGCGGGAGACGGGATTTGAACCCGCGACATCCTCGTTGGCAACGAGGCACTCTACCACTGAGTTACTCCCGCGATTAGCGACGAGCAAGCTCTGCTTACTCCCGCATAAAAAAGTGCCACAGTCAGGAATCGAACCCGAATAAAATGCTCTTCAGGCATCCGCCGTGACCAACTTGGCTACTGTGGCTAATTTACTTTTCTCAACCCTCTCGTGAGTTCTTTGTCTATGACAATTAGAACACACAAGATCACATTTTTCTATCTCTTCTTTGATTTTTTCAATAGACCACAAGCTACCAGAGTGAATTCTAGAAATACTTTTGGTCTTGACTACTCCCTCACGGTGATCAAAATCCATCACCCAAGGAGGATAAATCTTACCACAATCCATGCAAGGTTTGTTTTTTAACTCATTTACAAAGTTCTTTCTTTCTAAAATGTACCTTTGTTTTCTTATGCTAACTAATTCAAGTTGTCTTTTTCTTGTCTTCTGATAATATTCACGACCTCTCAGTTTCATGCAATCTTTACACTTTTCATAATACTTTCCTGAACGCGGTCCACTTTTCCTTAAATAAAAACTTGATAGACGCTTATTTAGATAACATTTTGTGCATCTCTTCATAAATAGTTTCTATTACTTGAGTCGAAATTGAAAAATGTTCTCAGGCAAACTTTTGCAATTTTAGCAAATTATTTAAATATTTGTCTATCTGAGAGAGAAAGAAGAAATAAAATAATCAGAAAACAAAATTAATAAAACAGAGATAACTAAAGCTGACACAAAAGGGATATAGAGTGTGATCCCAGGCTTTTGAATCCAAATATCCCCAGGTATTCTAGGAAGATCAGGCTTTAGGAAATTGTATAAAAAAGTTTCTAAGAGAAATATTAATACAAATATAAGCAAACCCCTAACAATAATATCCATTAACCATATAATATACAGTTTGAAAAATTGCGTCAATAAATGTGAACATTCCCACATTCTAAGTGGGGAAGCTAGAGGAGGGAAGTTGGCGCATCCTCAATCGCTAACTCTTTTGTGGACTCGAGAGGATTTGAACCCCTGACATCCTCAGTGTAAATGAGGCGCTCTACCAACTGAGCTACGAGTCCATAAGTGCCGGGGACAGGACTTGAACCTGCACGCCCTTACGGGCACTACCACCTCAAGGTAGCCTGGCTACCAGTTACAGCACCCCGGCTTGTTTGCTGATTATAACTCAAATTTATTGTATGTGCCGAAGAAAGGATTTGAATCCTTCGACTACACTCAGGACAGGCCTCCACATCTGGTGCCCCAAGGGAGATTTGAACTCCCACGCTATTTCTAGCATCCCGATGGTGTTCTGTGCGGATGAGAGGACTTGAACCTCCACCATCTTGCGATGACAGCGCCCTGAACGCTGCGTGTATACCATTTCACCACATCCGCATCACCCATCGGGACCTGTCTACCAATTCCAGCATCGGGGCAAGACTCATGAAATTATACTCTAAATAAGGCTAAAAAAGCACTTGTATTTGATAAATCTTCTAATGTAGACTACTCTAGAAATTATGGCAGGTAGTAAGTCCAGTTCACAAAGGATTGTTACCCTAGGTGGTGGAACAGGGCACTATGAGGTCTTAAGAGGCTTGGTTCTGTTAAACAATCCAGAACAACTTAGTGCAATAACTGGAACTTGGGATAATGGGGGAAGCTCTGGAAGGTTGCGCATAGAGATGGGTGTGCTGCCTCCAGGAGATACTAGACAGTGCCTTCTTGCCCTAATGGAAGATGAAACGCAGCGTCAAGTTGCACAAAAGTTATTTAATGAGCGTTTCAAGGCTCAAGAAGGACCCTTAAAAGGTCATTCTCTAGGAAACCTTATACAATCCCAACTTCAACTCATTTATCAAGGTCAGGACAGGGGATTAGATGCTGCCAGAGCACTCTTTAGAGTAAAAGCAAGCATTGTCCCAGTAAGCTTAACTGATCTTGAACTTTGCGCAAAAACTGTTGATGGAAATATCCTAGAAGGGGAAACATTAATTGATACAAGAGCTTCGGATAAAAAATATGATCCAAAGGATAAAATAAGTAGAATTTATTTTGATACAATTGCAGACCCAAACCCTAGGGCTTTGGAAGAAATTGCGGAAGCAAATAAAATCATAATTGCTCCAGGGGACCTTTATACAAGTATTCTGCCTCATCTTTTAGTAAATGGAATAGCTGCCGCAATTAATTCTTCAAAAGCCAAGCTCATATTTGTTTTAAATTTAATGACCAAAAGAGGAGAGACAGATGAATATAAAGCTTCAGATTTTCTAAAATCTTTTCTCTATTACTTAGGTGAGCCTGAAAGACTGTCTATTATGATAGCAAACGAAAACCACATAAGCCCAGAAATAGTTAAGTTATATAAAAAGGAAGGCCAAGAACAGCTAGAAGTAGATGAAGAAGCCTGTAAAAAACTTGCTCCTAATTTAAAAATACTCAAAGCTCCTTTGGCTGTTTATTACCCAAAAGAGCACTTACTTAGGCATCAATCTGATAAGTTAGCTGGTATTGTTCTCGGTATATAAGATGTTGACAATTTTAATCTTATAGTATATAATTTGGTGTTACTTTAAATCTACAAATTATCTTCTGCCCTGCTTTAAGTAAAGTCATAAGAAATGGAGCGCGAAGTTTTTGCTTCGCATTCCTAACTTGTTACTTTTATGAAACAAATAATTTTTCTTTTTTTAATATTGCCCTTTATTTTAATCCAGCCTGTTTCTGCACAAGGTGAAGGTAATCGTGAGCAAAAAAATATAATCCAAGTAAAACAGCTTGATCCTAAAGCTTTAGTCTTAAAGGAGTATTTTGCAAAATATAACTCACCTTTAGAAAATTACGCTCAGGATTTTATTGATGCATCAGAAGAGTATGATATGGATTGGAAATTAGTACCATCTATTGCCGGGGTTGAGTCAACCTTTGGTAAATTTACTCCAGGTGGTAAAAATGCCTGGGGTTGGGGAGTTTACGGATCCCAAGCTTTATATTTTAGTTCTTGGAGGGATGGAATTTTCACTGTTTCCCAGGGTTTAAAAGAAAATTATTTAAATAAGGGGTTAACTGAACCATACTCTATGAACAGAATATATGCTACCTCACCAACCTGGGGATCTAAAGTTACATACTTTATGAATGATTTAGATCAGTTTGCGAAAGCTCATAAGGCTTTATCAGAAAACTCGATTTCTGTTCAATACTTTGATCCTGAATTTAAAACTGCAGGGGTATCAGCTAAGTTGGCTTTTAGAAACTAAACATATCTGATATATTAAACTCCTAATGCGTTTTCATCTTTCTATAATTTTGGGGAAATCAATTGGAAAGATTACAAGAGCGCTAAATTTAGGGGCAGGCGCAGCAGCTCCAGGGCACTTTGCTCTTAAATTAAGTCCGGGCCTAATCCCTCAGCTCATCAAACATATCCCGGAAAATATTGTAATAACAGGAACTAATGGAAAAACTACAACAGCTAAATTGCTGGATCTATTTGCAGCCTCTGAGGGCAAAAATGTAATTAGAAATAAAACCGGCTCTAACTTAGAAAGAGGAATTGCCTCAACTCTTATCCAAGGTGTAAAGCTATTTCACCTCCGAGGTGTTATAAATAGACACCTTGGGATATGGGAGGTGGATGAGGCTGCATTTAACTCTCTTGCCCCTCTAATTAATCCTAAGATAATAATTTTTAATAACCTTTTTAGAGATCAGTTAGATAGATATGGAGAAGTTGATAGTGTTCTAAGAAAGTGGAAAGATACTTTAGAGAAGCTTCCCAAAACTACAGTCATCATCCTTAACTCTGATGATGATAATATCTTAAGTTTAAAAAAAATATTACCTAAAGGTGCAATTACTTTTGGGATCAAAAATTTTAAATTTGAATCAGAGGCTTTAGTAAAGATTAAAGAGACCCTAAAGCCAGATATAGAGGCAGTAGTTTCAGATTTTGGGACTCTTGATTCTATTAGCTTTGGTATAAGTTTTAAAGGGGAAATTAAGAAAGTAACTCTGCCTGTTCCTGGAATTTACAATATTTATAACTTTTTAGCTGCTTTTTCTGCAGGATTAGCTATAGGTTACTCACCAAATAAGATGATCTCCAGTCTAAAAAATTTTACTCCTGCTTTTGGAAGAATGGAAAAAATTATCCATAAGGGGAAAGAAATTAGGATTTTACTTATTAAGAATCCATATGGCGCAAATCAAGTTATAAACACTTTATCAGGTAAAATAGAAAAAGGAGATTCATTTCTAATGGCCTTAAATGATAATTTTGCAGATGGAAAGGACGTTTCCTGGATTTGGGATGCGGGGTTTGAGGAATTTCAAATTTCAAATTTCAAATTTCAAATTATTTGTAGCGGTACAAGGGCTGAGGATTTAGCACTAAGGCTAAAATATGCAGGGATAGATAAGCAAAATATCCAGGTACAATCTGATATTGAAGAAGCTTTTGATAATGCATTGAAAAACACCAAGGATAGATTATTTATCCTTCCAACTTATACAGCACTTTTAGAGCTACAAAGATTATTTACAAAAAGAGGAATAAAAGCACATTATTGGGAGGAAGATTAAAATGAATCTAACTTTTGGCTATTTATATGGAGATTGCATGAATATTTATGGGGATACAGGCAATATTATTGCTTTAACGAAGAGGTGTAAGTGGAGAGGAATTGAGGCAAAAGTAAGAAATATCTCAATTGGTGAAAAACTAAAACCAGGGAAGATAGATTTATATTTTTTTGGAGGAGGGCAGGACCAAGCACAGGAATTAGTGGCAAGGGATTTAGAAAAGACCGGCAAAGGAAAAATGATAAAGGAGGAAGTAGAAAGGGGTGTTCCTTTACTTTCTGTTTGTGGAGGGTACCAGCTTTTAGGTGACTATTACAAGCCAAGTGAGGGTCCGACCCTAAAAGGTGTAGGAGTATTCCCAGCTTACACTGTTGCAAGTAGTAACAGAATGATAGGGAACATAGTGATAGAGGTAGAGAGTTCACGGTTCATAGTTCACAGTAAAGCAAAAAATGACGGTGAACGAACTAACGAACTAACTGTTAATTATCTTGTGGGATTTGAAAATCACTCAGGCAAGACTCATCTTAAAAAAGGAGCGAAGCCTCTGGGTAAGGTTAAAAAAGGCTTTGGCAACAATGGAGGAGATAAGGAAGAGGGCTGTATTTACAAAAATGCCATTGGTTGTTACATGCATGGCTCACTTCTACCTAAAAACCCCACTCTTGCTGACTGGCTTATTCAAAAAGCCTTAGAGGTTAAATATGGACATGAGGTTAATCTTAAAGATTTAGATAATTCTTTTGAGGAAAGCGCACATAGTGGCGCAATTGCTAAATTTGGATAAAATCGAGAAATTTGGTAAAATAGATCCTCACAGGCCGAAGTGGTGAAATGGTATACACGCATGATTTAGGATCATGTGGCCGCAAGGCCGTGGAGGTTCAAGTCCTCTCTTCGGCACACTTCGACAATGCGAAAGGCACAGGTAAAATATGAAAAGCTCTAATTTAAGCTCAAATTTAAATCCTTTTGAGCTTGGTACAAATGAATATAATCAAAAAACTACTAACAATTCCAATTTTGGAAGTTTTCTTGGTGGATTAATGCCAAATTATACTGCTGATTCTGGGCTTAATGAGACAAGGCCACAACAAACCTCAAAGTCATTATCAGATGTTCCACAAAATATGGAACAAACTAGTCCTTTGGCCTTTGCTGCTTCTGGGGAGAATTTTATTAAATTTAACAGGCCTCCTGATGAGTTTTCAAGAAAGTTTAGCCTTGAGGCTCTAGAGCAAGCAAAAGTGCATGATGTTGAAAAAGAGGAAACAGAACAAAGGATAAATATCCTCGAGCCTTTTATACCACTGGATTTTAAAATGACTGAAGATTCTGAAGCTTCATCCAATGTTCAGACACAAGAAGGACTTGAAGAAGATAAGGGTATTTTTGGAGGGTTTTTAGAAGGTATTTTTGGGATTTTTAAGAAGACTTTTTCCTTTATTTTTAAAGCATTGCCAAAGCTCGGGAGTCCTGTTAAAGACGTGGTCTCCGGACTTGCAAGCCTGGTTCCAGAAGGATTCTTAGTTAAACCTGAAGAACAAAAATCTAAGGAAGAAATTGAGGCTGAGAAAAAAGAAGCTGAGAAAGGAAAAAATAAGAAAATATTTTTTGAAAAGCTGGCAGAACTTACAAGGGTAATACCTGTTTCTGATGCTCTAAAACAGGAAATGATTGCAACAAACCAGGCAAATGCGTTTTATGAGGAGTACGTTGGGGTACTAGAACGAAATTCAGGGATTACCACATACCACTCCACAAATAGAAGAAAAAAAGAGATGGAACTTAAAGCAGCAAAAATCCAAGAAGAGAGAGCTGCAAAAATCCAAAGTTCTTCTAAAAAAGCAGTAGGCTTTGGTCAAAGAGAAGGAGAGCTTCTCATGGGTGCAGAAAACCCATCTCACTTTACAAAAGCTTTAGGGTAAAATTTCTTGCAATAAAATTTTTCTTAGATTAGAATTCTGACACGGGCGGTTAGCTCAGCTGGTAGAGCGTCTCATTGACGTTGAGAAGGTCACAGGTTCGAGCCCTGTACCGCCCACCAAGACAAGAAAGGGTGTAAAGCTGAATCACCCGGAGGGTGTAAAAATTTCTACACCGACACTTCATTTGTTATTAAATCGATCTTCGCAGCTAAGATGAAATCATTTTCTGATAAGCCTTTGATGTTGTGAGTAGTGAGTTCTATTTTTACTCTATTCCAATTGTGAAGATAAATATTAGGATGATGGTCTTCTTTTTCTGCAATAGCTCCCACTTTATTAACAAAT
The DNA here is from genome assembly GCA_964459095.1 of uncultured Gammaproteobacteria bacterium. Lineage (GTDB taxonomy): Bacteria > Patescibacteriota > Microgenomatia > Daviesbacterales > UBA10151 > CAYWKL01. The sequence goes on along the minus strand of CAYWKL010000005.1, from coordinate 31,932 downwards.
CCTAAAGCCTCTTTAAAATTTTTAAACTTATATTCTTTCCAAATTAATTTTTCATCTGAAACTTCCCAACGGATTATTTGTTCTAATAAAGGTTCGTATTTTTCTTTAGTTAAAGGAGCAACCCAATCTTCACAAGGCACGCAATGTTTTTGACTTAACATAGAGTAATTTTAGCAAATTGAGTGTATAATCTAAAACAATGGACAAGGATAATCTGAAAGACCATAAGCAAATAGGACAAGAGTTAGAGCTTTTTTTTACAGATGAGATTGCTCCTGGTGCTCCTTTTTGGCTTCCAAAGGGGATGGTGATCTTTAAAGAATTAGAAAAATATATTAGAGAGCTAACTGCTAGTGCAGGTTATTTAGAGACCTCAACTCCTATCATGGTTAAATCAGAACTTTTCAGGCAATCTGGACATTGGACCAAATTTGGGGAGCATAATATGTACAATCTAACCTTATCTGACGAAGAAGATGCAAAACCTGTTGTTTATTCACTTAAACCTATGAATTGTCCTGAATCAACTATTCTTTATAGGTTCAGACCCAGAAGTTATAAAGAACTGCCCTTAAGGTTAATGGAGATAGGAAGACTTCATCGTAGAGAAAAATCAGGTGAAGTAAATGGGCTTTTAAGAGTAAGGCAGTTAACTATGGATGATGCTCATATTTATTGCAGCGAAGAACAAATCTTTGATGAGGTTTCAAATATTTTGGATATGATGGTGGAATTTTATAAAAAATTAGGTTTTGAACCTGAGTTTAGATTTGCCACAAGACCAGAAACAAGGGCAGGTACTGATGAAATGTGGGACAAAGCAGAAAAAACTTTAGCAGAAGCGTTAAAAAAGAAGGGGATAAAGGCTGAAGATAAAAAAGGTGATGGAGCGTTTTATGGACCTAAAATTGATCTGCACATTAAAGATGCCCAGGGGCGAGAATGGCAGCTTGCAACAGTTCAACTAGATTTTCATATGCCAGAAGCTTTTAATCTTAAATTTATTGATGAAAAAGGTGAGCAAAAAAGACCAGTGATGATTCATCGCGCAATATTTGGGTCTTTTGAGAGGTTTATTGGTATTTTAATAGAACATTTCCAAGGAGCTTTTCCATTCTGGCTTTCACCAGTTCAGGTACAAATTATACCCATTTCAGATAAATTTTTGGAGTATGCACAAAATGTACTCGAACAACTAAAGAGTTCAAAAATTAGAGTAGAGCTCGACGGGCGGGCAGAAACAATGCAGGCAAAAATAAGACATGCACAACTGCAAAAAATTCCATATATGTTAATTCTGGGTGGTAGAGAGATGGAGGCAAAGAAAGTTGCTGTAAGAACAAGAGAAGAAAAAGACTTAGGTGTAATGGACCTTGAAGAATTTATTCAAAAAGTTAAAAAAGAGATTGAATCTAAAAAGTGAGTGTGATAATATTGCAAAGATGTCATTCTAAATCAGAAATGTCATCCTGAACCCTTCGGCCTCGCTCAGGGCGGGCTTGATTCAGGATCTATATAGATTCCGAGACCTAAGTCCGGAATGACGAAAAAGATAGAATGACAATTTTTTTGGAGGTTAGCCAATCGGAAAATATTATAGATTAAATGATAGAATCCAAGCACCCGAACTTAGAGTAATAATGGGTGACGGAACACTTTTAGGAGTTATTTCCAAGGCACAGGCGCTAGCTAAAGCTCGCGAGCTGGGATTGGATCTTGTTGAAATTGCCCCAAATGCTAAACCTCCTGTAGCTAAAATACTTGAATTTCAAAAATTTAAGTATGAGGAAAGTAAAAAAGAACAAGCTGCTAGAAAAAGAAATAAAGAAGTTGAGTTAAAAGAGCTTTGGTTTACACCAAGAATAGCAGAGCATGATTTGCAAACTAGGCTAAACAGGGTTGATGAGTTTTTAAAAGAAGGGGATAAGGTAATGATAAGGGTAAAGTTTAGAGGCAGAGAAATGGCGCACACGGATTTGGGATTTAAATTATTAGATAAAATTTTTCTTACTTTGGGAGATAAAATATCAATAGACAGAGACCCAAAGTTAGAGGGAAGATCAATTACAGCAATAATTGGAAAAAGCAAAGGAGTACCTAAAAATGAAACAAAAGAAGTTCAAACTGAAAACTAAAAAAGCTGCTCAAAAAAGGTTTAAAGTAACAGGGACAGGAAAAATATTGCGGTCTAATCAGTTAAGAACTGCACATTTAAGGCGTAAAAAATCAAAGAGCGCACTAAGACGACACGCAAGAGTTGTCCAAGTGAATAAAGCCGGTTTAAGACAGGTAAAAAGAATGCTGGGCTTAAGCTAATGGGTAAAAATACAAGAAATTTTAGACAATCAAAAAGATCACTCTCCGGTAGCAGAGGCGCTCAAACATATGCCCAGATTAATAGGTTTGTATGGCACGAAAAGATTTTAAGATTTTTTAAAGTGAAAGGAAAACCAAATGGCTAGAGTAAAAAGAGGTGTTACATCTCATAAAAAACACAAAAAAATATTAAAGCTTACAAAAGGTCACAAAGCTGGTAGAAGTACTTTAATCAGACAAGCTAAAGAATCCTTACTTCATGCAGGCCAATATGCTTTTGCAGGAAGAAAGCAGAGAAAAAGAGATATGAGAAAACTTTGGATAATTCAGCTTAATAATGCTGTAAGGAATGAGGGTTTAACTTATTCAAAGTTTATCAATAAACTCCAGACCAAAAACATTAAACTAGACCGCAAGATCTTGGCAGATTTAGCAGTCAATCATCCAGAGGATTTTAAAAAAGTAATAGCAGAAGTTAAGTAATTTATCAAATATGACAAGCCAGCAAACAAATAATTTTTTTGATTTTACCTTCCATAGGGAGGGAGTTTGTTAGTGCATTAGACTTAAGATAATAAAGTCTAGCATTTAATAGCCTCCCTTCTGGGAGGTTTTTTTGTGAGTAAATTTTGAAAGGAGGTGATAAAAATGAGTCCAGAAATAAGAGTTGAGGGATGGCTACTAGCTGATATTCCAGATGTAACTGGTTGGCATCTAACGAATGAAGGCACTCTTTTACATATAAACCTAGATGGGATAGATGCTGATGGAAATCGTCAGCTTGCTATTATAAACAGTATTGAGACAGGTGGACCAAGAGTCGTGGGTTTAACTCAAGAAGGAAGGGGATCTAGTACAAGTCTGAAGAAAGGTGGAGACGGTAAAGAACCTGTGGTAGAAGTTATTTTACACGATCGTCCAATAAGGGTTACTTACAGTCCCAGAATCCTTGGCACAGAAAGCTTAGTAGTTACTGATTGGGGTGTATACCTTGGCTATCATCAGGGTGAAAGAAGAACTATTAAAAACCCAAGATGGATGAGAGGTCATGGAGGAAGATAATTTTAAATAGCTTGCCACAATCATACTAGCTGATTGTGGCTTGCCCAACCGCAAAGTATTAGTTAGAATCAAAGGAGAATATGGAAGAAAAAATTAATAGCGTAGAAACTGAATATACTGAAAAAATTAAGAAGGCTAAATCTTTAAATGAGCTTGATAACCTTTTTTTGGAGCTTTTTGGAAAATCTGGAGAAATAACTTTACTTCCCAAGGATTTTCCTAAGTTGCCAAGAGAGCTGCTAAAAAGGGTCGGACCCTTGTTTAATAAAATCAAGCAGCAGTTAGAAAAGGAGATAAGTGACAAGAGATATGAGATACGTGAGCAGTCATATAAAAAATTAAAAACTGAGAAACTTGATCTATCTAATAGATCCTCGGGACCTAAGTCCGGGATGACAGAGGAGGCACTACGAAAAGGGCATCTGCACCCTATTACTCAGTTTGAAAACCAGATTATAGAAATCTTTAAAGATTTGGGATTTCAGCAATTTGACGCACCACACATTGATAGTGATTATTATAATTTTGAAGTCTTAAATATCCCAGAAGACCACCCTGCAAGAGACCTTTGGGACACACTGTATCTAGAGGATAGAGGGTTGAAGGTGGAAGATGGAAAAAAATCAAAATTATTACTCAGAACTCATACTTCAAACGCCCAAATAAGAATCATGAAAACTCTAAAACCCCCAATAAGAATTATGGTTATAGATAGATTTTTTAGGTATGAGAATTTAGATGCAAGGCATGAACACACAACTGACCAGTTTGAATTGGTTTTAGTAGATAAGGAAGTAAGCATGGCCAATTTACAATATCTTTCTGAATATTATTTAAAAAAGATTTTTGGGGAGGATATGAAAGCTAGACTTAGACCTAAATATTATCCTTTTGTTGAACCAGGTGCAGGAGTAGATGGGCTTTGTATTTTCTGCAAAGGTAAAGGTTGTAAAATTTGTGGAGGAGTAGGATGGCTAGAGCTAGCTGGTGCTGGAATGATTCATCCAAAAGTTTTAGAAGCTGGCGGAATTAATCCTAAAATTTATTCAGGTTTAGCCTGGGGAGCAGGACCAGCAAGAATGGCAATGCTTAAATGGAAAATAGAAGACTTAAGACTATTTAATAGTGGTGATTTAAGGTTTTTAGAAAGGTTCTAACCCGATGTGTCAAGCTATTCCACACCGGGTGTGGGTGAAGTAGACACCTAAGGATAATATATGAAAGTATCTATTAATTGGTTAAAAGAATTAGTTGATCTGAGTATTCCTATGGAGGATCTTATTAAGCTATTACCTCTTAGGACTGTTGGCATAAAAGAGGTAACTAAGGATTTTTTTGAGTTGGATATGAAGGGTTACAACAGAGCTGATCTTTTATCTTTAAGAGGCATTGCACTTGAAACTGCTGCTATAACTGATTCTTTTTTAAAGTTTGAGGATGAGGATATTACAAAGAATGGTTTGCTTAAAGAATATAAAAGTCTAAAAACTGCCGGGGCGGAGATTAAAGATAATGAGTTAACTCCGCTTTACTGCCTTGCAAAAATTACAGGACTTAGGGTTGAACCCTCTTCAAAGGAATGGTCTAGAAAGCTAGAGTCTTCGGGTTTCAGATCTGTCAACAACGTTGCAGATGTAACAAATTTGATAATGATTGAGTATGGACAACCTCTACATGCTTTTGATGCTGATAAAGTAAGAGGTAGAATAATAGTAAGAGTTGCAGAAAGAAACGAAAAAATTCAAACTATTGACCATAAAACCAGAGTTTTAGAAGAAAATGATTTAGTTATAGCTGATGAGGAAAAAGCTATTGGTATTGCAGGTGTGATGGGCGGTAAAGACTCAGAAATCTCCAGTTCCACCACAACTCTCTTCCTTGAAGCTGCTATTTTTGATCCTAAGGCTTTAAGAAAGACTGCCGTTAGATTAGGACTTCAATCTGAAGCAAGCAAAAGGTTTTATCATGGGTTAACTCAAAGAAGGTTGTTTCAGGCACTAAAAAAAGCCTTGACATATTATGAGGAACTGGGAGGTAAAGTAACAGAAATTAGCATTATAGGGGAATACCTAGAGCAAGTAAAAGAAATCAAATTAACTCAAGAAAAAATTAATTCTCTGGTTGGGGTAGAGATAATACCAGAGCAGGTTGAATTATATTTAAAGAGGCTAAATTTTGATCTCCAAAGAGAGGGTGTAAAGCTAAACCACCCGGAGGGTGTAAATTGGAAGGCAAGACCGCCTTATTTTAGATTAGATATAGAGTTAGAAGAAGATTTAATTGAAGAGGTGGCAAGAATGTATGGTTATGAAAAACTGCCTTCAACTTCACTTCCAGGTGAGAAACCAAAAATTATTGACCAATCACTTTTTAATTTAATTCATAATATTAAGAATGCTTTAGTTGAACTAGGTCTTACTGAGATACAAACATACTCTTTTTATTCAACTGATGTTTTAAGAAACTTAGGTTGGATGGATCATCTTGATAAATTAATTAAAGTAGCAAATCCAATCTCTGCTGAAACTGAGTATTTAAGACAAAACATCTGGTCTAATCTTTTAGAGGTCGCTGCAAAGAACTTAAAAAGAGGTTTTAAAGATGTAGCTATTTTTGAAGTGGGCAAAATCTATTGGGTAAACAAAGCAGGAGAATATGATGAAAAAAATTCTTTGGGAATTTTATTGGTAAACAATACAAACAACCCTACCCAGGAATTGTATGAGCTTTTCCGAGGTGTAAAGCTATTACACCTCGGAGGTGTTAGTGTGTTGAAGATGGATGGACAAACAAACTTCCATCCTAAGCGTTTTGCTTTTTTAGAAAAAAATAATCAAGTTATTGGAAGAATAGCAGAAGTTCACCCAAGAATAGTTAATAAATTTGGGGTTGAGCAAAGAGTAGCAGTAGCAGAAATTGATCTTACAGCGCTACTGTAACCCCAATTGAAGTTGAAAAATTTCCACCATTATTGTCCTCGAGAGTTACTGTTATAACATGGGAACCTTTGTCGCCCTCTGGGAATTCTACATGCAAAGCATATTGCCCTGAGGTCTGTGTAGATCTGACAGCTCCATCTATTGTCCAAGTAACTTTTTTAACCCCATTTGGCGAGTTAACTGAAGCTAAAACATCAAATACCCTTGGTACATTAGCCCCGTTACCTACATTTACTATTGAAATAACCCCACCTTGGGATCCACCACTTGAGAATCCTGGTATACCAGAACAGCCTTTATCTGTCCCCACAAACCTTGAATCAGGTGCAGTTAACACCCACTGATTAATACCTTCCTGCCATTTGTTTGCTCCTGTTGGATCACTTTCTGATAAAACAATTACATCTTTCTCCTCTAAATCCTCTCCATCATTTGCCTGCCTGTGGTTGTTAATTTTGCAAACCTTTAGGTGTTGATACGCCGGAGATTGGGAAGTAGGCTCAGTACCCTTGTAGAAAAATTCACGGCGAGTGGGCGAGCCCTCTTTAGCCTGACCTCCCATTAAGCCATCTATTTCTGCTGAAACCACATTCCCTGGCTGTTCAAATGGCTCATTTTGTTTATCCTTTAAAACCGTAACCATTATTTTTTGCCAGATAGGGGAGGCTCCAGTTACGCCAGAGGCAATGGCAGGATTCATTGCTTCGTTATTATTATTTCCAACCCAAACTCCAACAACGTATGAAGGAGTATACCCAACAGTCCAGTTATCTTTTTTCTCATCAGTTGTACCTGTTTTTACAGCTACAGTTTTACCCGGAACATTAAGAATTGAATTGGAGCCAAAAGCAGCTGAACGTGCACCGTTGTCCGACAAAATATTTGAAATTAAAAAAGCTATTCCGGCGTCAAGAATTCCTACTCCCTCAGTATCTTTATACTCACTTAAGACTTTTCCGTGAGAATCCTCAACTTTAAGAATTGGGGTTGGGTCAATTTTTCTTCCCTTATTAGCAAATACTCCAAAAGCTGAGGTCAAATCTAAAAGTCTAACTTCTCTTCCTCCTAAAGTTAAGGATAACCCTACTGAATTTATATTCTCTTCAGTTGGTTCCCAATTGGTTAAACCCATCCTGTAACCCAACTCCATAACTTCCTTGACACCTACCATGGCTAACATTTTTACAGCTGGGATATTGTATGAGTTGCCCAAAGTATATCGAACTTGAACTGGCCCGTGATATTGCCCATCATAGTTTACAGGGATGTAGGAAGGTTTATCACCTCCTGGGAATTCAGTCCTAACATCCATTATTAAAGTTGCAGGAGTATATCCTTTAATAAAGCCCGCAGCATAATTAATTGGTTTTGTGGCAGATCCAGGCTGTCTTTTTGAAAGGGCCGCGTTGACATTTGGTTCAAATAAACAAGTTTCTCCTTCCCTGCAGCCTTCTGGAAGAGAATTCCCGAAGTAATCTTTGGAACCCACCATTGCTAAAATTTGTCCTGTTTTTGCATCCATCACTACTGAAGCACCATTTCCAACTTTAAACTGACCTAACCTTTCTATTTCCTCTTTAACTATTTTTTCAACTTCTTGCTGGAGTTTATAATCTAGGGTTGTTGTAACTTTTAAGCCTCCTTGCTCAACTAATTTATCTCCGTATTGATCTATAAGTTGCTGTTTTACATATAAAACAAAGTGAGGTGCTTTAAATCCAATCTCACTTTTTTTAGTTCTGTAGGTTAAATCTTCATCAGCTGCCCTGTCAGCTTCATCCTTAGTAAGATATTTATCCTCAACCATTCTTCTTAAAACCTCTTGTTGCCTTGCTCTTGCAAGCTCAGGGTGAGTTCCATATGGGGAGTAAACAGAAGGGCGCTGGGGGAGGCCTGCCAAAAGTGCTGCCTCAGCTAAGTCAAGTTCGCTTGCGTGTTTTCCAAAATATAAATTTGAGGCAGCCTCAATTCCATAAGCAGTTCCACCATAAGGGATTTCATTCAAATACATCTCCAAAATCTGATCCTTAGTATAATTTCCTTCAACCTGAACTGCTAAAATAAGCTCTTTTATTTTTCTTACTAGAGATCGGTCTGAGGTCAAAAGTGCGTTTTTTACAAGCTGTTGGGTCAAGGTTGAGCCTCCGCCTTCAATTTGACCTCCTGAGATAACTAGTTTAATAGTAGATCTCCCAATACCTACAAAATCAAAACCCTTATGCTTATAAAAATCTTTGTCCTCAATAGATATTGTAGCCTGTTTAACAACCTCAGGAATATCTTTTAGCTCTACTGGGGTTCTATTTTGGTCCTCAAAAATGTCATATAAAAGATCACCATTTCTGTCATAAATTTTTGTTGCCTTAGCTACCTGCCGACTTTGCAGAGTTTCTGGAGAAGGCACTTGGGTGGCAAAAAAGACTACGACAGCAATTGTTAGAACAATAAAACCAACCACTCCAAATAGAACTAGAGTGGCCAAGTTGGAAAAAAACCTTGCTTTAAAGGAAGGTTTGTAACTAGGAGTTTTATAAAGCCTCTTTAAGGGCATAATATTACACAAATTATATCAGTTTTAAAACTCATATTCATATTTTATATATATCACTATACCTCAGGGTGAATTCCCACTTGACGAGTGGGAATGTAAATGAAAAGATAAATTAAATGATAAATCCTCCTTTTATAACTCAGTGCTACTACCATATCTACAATAGAGGTGTTGAGAAAAGAGATATTTTTCTGGACAGACGCGATCATTTAAGATTTTTAGAAACTATAGACTTTTATAGAAAATTTCCACAACCCATGAAACTTTCAGATTACAGAAGAGGCATTATTAAGTATAAAAAACTGGAGGATCAAATAGAGTTAGTCAGAATTTTTGTTTACTGTCTAATGCCAAATCATTTTCACTTATTAATATCTCAATTAACTGAAGGGGGAATAACTCAATTTTTGAGAAAATTATCTGACAGTTACACACGTTACTTTAATACCAAATACCAAAGGGTAGGGCCTTTGTTTCAAGGATCCTTTAAAGCAAGATTGGTCGAAACTGATGAATACTTACTTCAGCTTTCCAAGTATATACATCGTAATGCTTTCCTACTTAATCGTAATGCTTTCCTACTTAAAAAGTGGGAAGGCAAAGAGCAAATCTACCCATATTCATCATACAACTTTTATTTAACCCAGGAAAAACATCCATTCTGTGATCTAGAACTCATATCCTCTTATTTCAATAAAAATAATCCTAATTTAAGTTACCAATCTTTTGTGGAAGAAGAGGTGAAAGATAGCCCTTTGTTTTTTGATACAATTGATGATGAAGAATGTGTTCCCACTTGGAATGTGGGAAGATGAATAAAGGAGTTTATATACAAAACCCATAGTTTGATAATTCTTTGTGGCTTTGATATGATTACTTTGTGATCGCAAAAATTGAGTATGGCCTAGGAGATCCTCCTCCTCATATCCAAAGAAGAACTGAAGATTTTTATTTAAACCAAAGCAGTTCAGCTCCTGGGTACACAACGAATAGGGGTATTGAGGAATATCTACTTTTTTTGCCAACCTATAAAAATAGAAATGTTATGAATTATATACATGCTCTTTCCTTAACTGGAGAATCAGGGAGTATTCTAGATATAGGTTGCGGAGAAGCATTTTTTTTGGGAATGGTACAGCAAGAGTATCCCCAGATTCATACTGTTGGCATAACTGCTACAGATTTTCGCTATAGAGCAAATGGAACATTTATGGACGGTCAATACTCAAGAATTGATTATATAGTTGGAGATGCACAATTTCTCGAAAGAGAATTTCCTGACGAAAGGTTCGATATAATAACCTCCGTTTGCACTTTTATATATTTGGGTAATCCATTAAGTACGCTTAGGGGAGCTTACTCCTTACTAAAACCTGAAGGATTATTATTTATTGATGATTTAAATTTATACTTAACCGTTGAGGAAAAATCATCTCTTACTAGGTTTTGGAGAGAAGTAGGAATTGAGGCTGAATTTACTAATTTGTGGGAGGCACAATCTTCAAGTGACTGGGTCAAAATAGCCCTTAAAAGAGGATCAACTTCACAGCTTCTCTTACCTTTCGGTTATAGAGAATCTGGAGACAATGGAATAGGTACGCCTTCTATATATACTTTCGCAGCAGACCTTGATTCAATTAAAGAACAAGTAGGAGTCCACAGGGTAGGAGTTGAACCTACTTAAAACGGTTTTACAGACCGTCGCCTCAACCGTTCAGCCACCTGTGGTTAGGATTAGATTATACCAAGAAGCTCTGCTTCGTGCCAAGAATTTTCAGATTGCACTCATGCACCAGGCATAACCCTGCTTAAAGGGAATTTGTGAGCAGTAGCTTGCAACTTTTCCTTTGTCAGAATCCCAGTCATGAACTCCTGCACCCATTTGCTTAAAACAGGTCTCCTTAAAATCAGGATTAATCATTGAACAAAAATCTATCATTTTTTTTGTGTCTCCTACAAATCTGTAAGCCAGTGAAGAAACAACTCCCAAAACACAAACGTCTTGAAAATGTTCTGTTGGCATTACCTCACAATCTTTTTTCATTAAATCCAAGGAAGAGGTAAAACCTACCTGGTTTGTTCCAATTGTTTTAAAACAATTATCTTGATAATCTTTAGGAGTTTGCAAACACAAATCAGCTACCTTTCTCCAATCTTGACCAGTTATTATAGAAAAATATGAACTTTGGTATTGCCAGCAAAGAGATTGGTATTTTTTCTCTAAGATGTTGCACGGATAAAAAGGATCATCTTTTTTAATATAAATGCTTGCATGATCAAAAGATGTAGAAGATGAGGAGTTTTCCATAAAAACCCCAGAGTAGCACCTTCCTTTATGTTCCTCTTCTAAAAGAGTGTCACAAAGAGCAAGAGATTGCTTGAGCTCCATATCTTTTACAAACATTGCCGCATGTCCTAAGCCGTGAAGGCACTCATTAAACTCAATGGGCTTTCGGTAATCTTCTTTATTGCCACAAATTTTTGGGAAGTGGTTTGCTAAATTAAAATCCTTTTGCTCGCTTTGCTCTTTTAAATATGCCTCAAGAGTACCGTGGTAACAACCACCATGACAGGTTGAATCACACTGACTATAAACTTTTGCAATACTCTTCTCTTTTTCATATTCAGAGCGAGAGAGGTAGTGAGTAACTTCATGACACCTTGCATAAACTTCAGGATAATCTTCGTTATCTCTTAAAAGGCCCACTGTTTTAGCAAGTCCAAACTGATTGTACAAAACCTGGGCTACTTGCTTGTAGCAATCATTTCTCCCTCCGTTTTGGTAGCAAACTCCCAGTACTTTCCTAACATAACTGTTTACATCTTCATTTGGATTTAAAGGAGCAAAATTTATCTTTCTTTGCCGTCCATATTCGAATATAAGCCTTTCCACATAGGCTAAACATTCTCTTTGGCCAACTGGATAGGCATTGCAGATTTCTTGATATTTTTCTTCCCAGCCAGGAACTTCTTGGAAAACTAACTCCCCTGCAGCAGCTTTTATACACCTTACAATATACTCCTCGATGCCAATATACTCACAACCTGAAATTATTTTGTTTACATCAGCGGTTGCAGCCAGGGAAAATCCTAAGGAATCAAAACAAGCCTCTTTAAAAGGATTAGAAGATGCGCTCTTGCAAATGTCAATTACTTGCTCAAAGCCTAAATTAAATCTGCTCATTAAAAGTGCAGGCTGGTTTCTGCCACAAGCAAAAGAATAAGCATATCCAAATTCATTCTCCAGCGCGTTGCAAGGGTAAAGAGGGTCTTCTTTGTCGAAAAATGAAATTGGAGCGCTTCTTACAAACTCCATAAAAACACCGTCAAAGCAATACTCGCTACCCTCCTCAAGCCTTCTGCAACTAGAAAGCGCTTTTTTTAAATCTGAAGTGCCATAAAAACTTGCTACTCCATGACCAATACCGTGGATGCAGCTTGCAACCGGTCCATCAATAGTCTGTCCAAGTTTCAAGCAAGCCTCTTTAGCATCTTCTAAGTGTGATAAATCTTTTTGGAATGCTTTATCTAAAAAGCCATGGTAACAACCAAAAGCAAACTCCTTGCTGCAAAGAGCAAGTCCACTAAATCCTTCTTTTTCATATATTAATCCTCCAGCAAGATGAGCAAGATCATGGATATTTCCAGAGGAGCCTGCTTGACCCTTAAAGGTTTTTTTTACGTAATCCCAAGCGCCCTCACCTCCTTTTGAATTTGCGATTAGTTTAATTTCTTCAAATTGTTTGTCAGGAGAAAGCTTAGTAAATTTGCTTAGGGGCACAGGCTGCATCTTGTTGTCATTCTGAGGCGATGAGCCGAAGAATCTAAATAGATCCTTGAAAAAATTTTTAATCTTTTCAAAGAAAGTAATCTTTTTTTCAGGTTTTTGTTTATTAGATATACCGGACACTTCATTTTTCTCTGGATTTACTATCAGAGTCCCTCTTCTATGAGGAAAAAGATGATCATGATATTTAAAGGTTCCAACTTTTGTTGGTTTAAATGGCCAAGACTGCCCAGGATTTATTGTTCTCTTAGGATCAAATTCCGGATATATTTCATGGGTTGGGTGATCATTACTTGCAGGCCAGTGAGGCTCAGTGTCTTTATTTAGGAAAATGATTGTTGCATTTTGGTCAACTTCAATATTTTCTGGTTCAAAACCATTTGGAGTCATTTCTATAATTTGGGTATTAAAATGAGCTGAAGCTATTTTAGGGGAAAAAACAAAAATTAAGGAAATAAGAAACAACAAAATCCTCATAAGCTTATAAACAATAGCAGTTTACAACCATTAATATGCAATTGCCATCCTGAAATTGTCTCAAGGATCTATTCACTGTCATTCCCGATCTAATCGGGAATCCACTATTAGTATAGATTCCCGCTTTCGCGGGAATGACAAGACGTTTAGGAATTAAATACTTAAGAAAGTTACCTGCTTAAAAGGTAATCCCAGATAATTTGCAACCAGCTTTTGGAAGTAGAAGCGCCTTGGACAGAAGGGGTTCCATAAGAAGGGGTGTCATAAGAAGGAGTGCCGTAGCTGGGAGTACCATAGGAGGGTGTGTCATACGTAGGTGTTCCATAACTGGGCGTACCATATGAAGGGGTTGGATAAGATTCAGATGGAGTGCCATAAGATGGAGTGCCATATGTAGGACTAGGATAAGCATAGCTACCGCTTGGGGTGTAATAAGTACCACTCGGAGTTGGATAAGACGGTGTTGGATAAGAATATCCTGTTCCAGGAGTTGGGTATGGATAGGAGCTTGGAGTGCTATAAGGGGATCCAGGAGTGGGGTAGGTATAAGCACCAGTTCCAGGAGTTCCATAATAAGGAGTGTAGTAGGTACCACCGCTAGGAGAATAATAGGCAGGAGAAGTATAAGTGCCAGTAGGGGTGCTGTAATAAGGAGTACCATACTCTGATGTGGCGGGAGTTGGGTATGAATAACCTCCTGGTGTGCCATATGGGCTATAGTATGTACCTGGGGTAGAATAGTTCACAGCTGGAGAGGTATAACCACTTCCAGGAGTGTAATAAGGTGATGTGTAAGTCCCACCAGGTGTGTAATAGGAAGGTGAGTAATATGTAGGCGTTGAGTAGTTTGGCGTTGAGTAAGGTGTGTAATAGCTTGGGCTGGTGTAGTTGCTACCAGCAGGTGGTGTGTAATAGGAAGGTGAGCTGTAGGGGGTGTAGTAATAAGGAGTATTGTAAGGAGGAGGTGTGTAATAGGTAGGTGTTGAATAGCTAACTGGAGTGGAATAATTACAATCAACAGCATCTCCAAATGTTCTACAACCACCGGAAGGAGTGGTATATGGAGGTGGAGTTGTATATTGAGGAGGTGTTGGATATTGTCCTGGAGTGTAATAGGAAGGTGATGAATAAGGAGGAGGAGGTGTGTAATAGCTTGGGCTAGTGTAGTTGCTTCCTGGAGGAGGGGTATAGTAGTAAGGGCTTGTATAAACAGGAGGAGTGAAGTAAACAGGTGTTGTATAACCCCCCCCAGTATATGGGGTGTAATATTGGGGTGTAGAGTATGGTGGAGGGGTGGTATAGCTTGGAGGAGTAGTATAGTTTGACCCTGGAGGAGGGGTATAGTAATAAGGAGTAAAATATTGAGGAGGGGTGTAATAATAGGGGGTTGTATATCCGCTACCTATTGGAGGCGTATAGTAGGCTGGAGTTGCATAGGTTGGTGTTGGATACTCACCAGTAGGAGTTGGATAATTACTCCAAGGTGTGTAATAGTTAGGGGTTGTATAGTTTGAACCAGCGGGAGGGGTCTGATAAGAGGGTGTTGAGTACATACCAGGTGTATAGTATTGTGGAGTTGTATACAATGAGCCTTCAGGAGGAGTATAGTAGATTGGCGTTGTGTAATACCCGGTAATTGGAGGAGTAACATAAATTACATCTGAAGGAGGCGTGTAATAGGTATTAGGTATATAAATTTCAGGTGGTCTAGGAGCCTCATCAGTGAACCCAGGACAAGAGGCTGGGTTAGCACTACAATAATCATAACAGGAGGCTGGTGAGTCACAATTTCCCATGGATTCAATTGGTTCATTTGTTACTTGCGTTCCTGGAGTATAGTAAAGATAAGGAGTATAGTCGTCAGTTGGCCTGGAAGTAGTTCCATCAAATCCGCTGCAACTCTCATTAGTTGGATTAGACTTGCAAAAATCATAACACTCCCCAGGAGTTGTACAACCTCCCATATCTTCTCTAGGCTCAAAATGTGCTGAGGCTACATCAGGATTTATCCCTGTGGGAGGTTCATTATGACAGGCAGTACCATCCCAATATTTCTCTGAACCCGCACAAGCTACTGCTGTTTGTAAATTGGAAAGATCAGTACAGGAGCCTCCAGGCCCAAAAGTCTGTCCCCCAGAGCATTCTACCGGCACATAAGCTCCATTTGAGCCAGGAGCGTAACTTCTACAATTTTGCGGATTTTGCTCACAATAACTTCGACATGAGGCCTCACTATTGCACCCGCCCGGACCAGCAAAGCCTGTTCCAGTAAAATTAGAGCAGGCTTCGAAATTATTCGGATCAGAACAAAATGCGCCGCAAGATTCTGGGGTCTGACAACCTCCTGGTCCAGCTGTTGTATTCCCCCCTAATAAACCTACCTGATTTGCAAAATCACCACATTTGTCTGCATTAGCAGGATCATCACAAAAAGTTTTACAAGAGCTTTCAGAATCACAACCTAAGTCTTGTTTTGCTTGTTCCAGATACCCAGGGTTATTTGGCTCATTAATATAACCTCCTGGTATATTATGTCTTCTGGCGTAAGACTCACAAGCATCAAAATTGCCAGAATTTCCGCAAAAATCAAAACAGGATTCTTGAGAATTACAACCTAACTCACTTTCTGCTTCACTCCAAAATTTAGGGTCTCCATAGGTTGTTTGATCATCCTTGTAGAAACCGTTCCTCTTGGCAAAGTCACTACATGCATTATAGTTGGTGGGGTCCTCACAGTAATTAGTACAATCATTTATGTCTTTACAGCTTCCTAGTTCCTCAACAGGGTATGTGATATTAGGTCCTGTTGTAGAATTAGCTGTTGAGTTTTCAGCTTGTGAAGAAGGAGAAGCTTCTTGGGAAAAAACTAGGGTGGTAGTAAAAAAAAGTAAGATACTAGCAAATAAAGCTAGAATAAACAGCTTAGTTAGTCCAAAGGTTAGATTTTTTTCTACTAAGTTATACATTTTCTATTTATTAATAGTAAAAGGATTCTTATATTCTTCAAAAGGATTTACATATTGAGTTTTTTTATCAAAGGGATTTTTATACTGTGTTTTAGGTTGTATGCTTGGTTTGCTTTGAAGAAAAGGAACTGAAGATGGGATTTTGATATAACCTTTATATACTGCAAAAGCTAAAACAGCTACAGCTGCCACAACCAACAAAAGGAGGAGCAGGTGTATAATCCCTCTCTGGTTCATAAAATTTTAGTCTATATTGTAATTTAGGTCACAATTTTAAAGAGTTGTCAAGGGGTTAAAAATTCTTTTTCTAACTTTGGGAGGTTATAAATGAGAAGCTTTTTCCCTTTGTATCCTATTAGACCTTTCTTTGTAAGTTTTTTTATTTCCCTAGTAACTGACTCTCTTGCCAAACCTGTTTGAGAGGCCAACTGGTGATGAGTTAAAGACACGTCAAAAGTAATTACATTTTGATCCTCTTTGCCAAATCTTCTTGCATAAATAATTAACTGAGTTAATACTCTATAAAAAGCATCTCCCAAAAGTAAGGCTTCCAGTCGCATGTAAAACCCATCCAAACCACGATATATTCTTTCCAATAGATCAAAGAGAATCTCTGGATTGGACTTTATAAAGTGCTCAAAATCTTTCTTTGGAGCAAAGTTTCCCTCTACATTTGTTAGAGCACCATAGGTATATTTATTAAAAGATGAAAACATAGGAAATAATGCATACGCTTTATAGATATTTAAAGTTACTTCCTTTCCCTCGTTTGAGAAGCTAAACATTCTTACCACGCCTTTAGTTAAAAAGAATATTTCAGCAACCTTACTGGGTTCAATTATTATTTCTTGTTTGGCAAAGGAGACAGGTTTAAATTTTTTAAAATATATTTGAAGTAGCTTTTGGATTTTTGGCTGCACTTTTTTTAGTTTTTAAGCACCAAAGAGTTTACACCAGAAAGACACTGATTTTGAAACGGTTGTTCAATTTTCCTACAAACTTCAAGTTTCATATTTTTTTCAATCGGATCTGAGACAATTTGACCAATAAGCCTTTGGTAACATTCTCCCTTTAGCTCGGAAGATACATTCTTACAAATAAATATAGCCTCATCTCTTCCTCCAACAGAGTAAAATGAGCCTGCATTTACAACAAGACAATTATTAATCCAGTTTTCTCCCTCCTCCTTACAAAGCTCAAAAGCTTTAGAAGGATCACCATTAGTTAGAGGGTGGATTTGCCTTGCTAAATTGTCCATGCACCAGGTTGTGTGTTGCTCATTTCCTGTCTCTTGGCATATTTGAGAAGTTTTAAC
The DNA here is from genome assembly GCA_964459095.1 of uncultured Gammaproteobacteria bacterium. Classification (GTDB taxonomy): domain Bacteria; phylum Patescibacteriota; class Microgenomatia; order Daviesbacterales; family UBA10151; genus CAYWKL01. Next base: position 14,519 of record CAYWKL010000005.1, on the reverse strand, counting down.
AACATCTCCTTGATTCATTTGATAAATTCTTGCAGCTTGATTTAACCAACAACCTTGCTGATATTTTTCTCCAAAGTAATTGCAAGGAAAGTAAGGGTCATCCGAGAGCCAATCTCTTACAGGGGCTTTACCAGTACCGAAGTCATGAACTCCAAAGAGATTTTCCATAAAAGCTCCATTATGACAAGAAGTTAAGGCTTCAGGAAACTTTGTGTCTTTTTCATAAAGCTGGTCGCAAGTCTCAAGAGCCTTTGGAAGATTATAGTTCCACATAGCTAAAATTGAATGGCCCGCAGCATGTGTACATTGAAAATGTCTAACAGGGGAAGCCTTACATTTGTCTGTCATCTTCACTATAGCTTCAAATCCTTGATTAGAAGCTGCCTCTATAATAGCTCCGTGGTAACAGGCATAGAGGAAATAATCCTTGCACTTCAAAATTGCATCTACACCATACTTTTTATAAGCATAAAAACCTATTTGATGAACTACTAGATGTCCTTCTCCTGTATGAGGAAGGGGGGAGTGCTCTAAAATTTCCAAAGCATCCTCAACCCCAACTCTTTCAACTAATTTTCTTGCAGCTTTGAGTCTTTTTTCCTGATCCTCTATTTGTAAAATATCTTTCATCTCAGGAATTTCTCCTTGGGTTAAATTTTTAGATGGAGTAGATTTAATTTGTGACGAATTAGTAGTTTTTTGGGTAGGAGTCAAAAAAGGGAAATCTAAAATTCCATACTTGTTTAAAATTACGCCCAAAATTATGCCTATCAGTAAAAAAGAAACTTTACTTTTCATAAATATCTTTAAAGATTGCCACAAGAAACCACAACTTCCTTCTTACCCTCATTCTTATGGATATTTATAGCCAGGGGACTTCTTTTTATAAGTTCTTTGACAGAAACTTCTAGTTTGCTTTCTGAGCTTCCATTTATTAGTGAATTAAGGTCATATATTATCTCACTTACATTAGGACACCTTCCTTTGTGGATATGCATATAAATATCATCTTCTGACTTTACTCCAACCAGATTTATAACCACCTTAGCCTTCTTGTCCTCTTCACTAATTTTTGCAGATCCTTTTATACCTGATTTACTTATTTCATTCAGTAGTACTACTTCTCCCTCACTTTTTAGCTTTAAAGAGGGCATTTTAAAAGGGGAAGTTAAGATATGAGCCTTTAATAAAAAGACAACTATTATTGCAAAAATTAAAACTCCTGCACCGATTAGCAAGTCTTTGTGTTTCATCTTACACGGTGTCTTCTTTTTATTCTAAGCTGGGCTGTAGCTTTTTCTATTATTGCCAAAGTTGCCGCATATTCTTCAGCAGAGAGTTTCTCTTCTAAAGCTTCCTCTGCTCTTTTTTTGGCAGCCTCAACAGCTTTCTCATCAATGTCTCCTTCTTTTACTGCTAAATCAGTAAGAATAGTTAGGGTATTATTGCTCATTTCCAAAAAACCGCCACCACTTGCTAAACTTTCTATTTTTCCAGACTTTTTTATTTTTAGTTCACCCGGCGAGAGTTTGGCCATAAGGTTAGTGTGGTGGGGGAGTATACCTAGTTCTCCTTCAGCTGAGGGTACTAAAACAGAATCCACATCTTCTTCAAAAATTAATTTCTCAGGGGTAACTATTTTTAAATGCAAAGTTGCCATGAAGAGATTATAACATTAATAGTTTTTTACTATTGCTGGTAAAGTTTGACTGTTGTAGAATTCAAAAATTATGCATAAATGTAGCGCTTTGGTTGCAACTTGTATTGATTTTAGGTTTCAAAATTACATTGACGATTTTATTAAGAAAAAATTTGGGAATAAAAACCATGATAGGGTTGCTATAGCTGGTGGAGTAAAAAATCTGGATTTTGTATTAGTACAGATAGAAATCTCAAAAAGACTGCATGATATAAAAGAAGTTATTTTAATAAATCATGAAGACTGTGGTGCTTACGGCCAGGCTGGGATAAAGGAGAAGCACGAGGAGGACTTAAGAGCTGCTTCAGAAAAAATTAAATCTGAGGTTTTAGGTGTAGAAGTAGAAACTTATTATCTTCATCTAGATGGAACCTTTGAGAAAATTTCCTAATGAAGCAAAGCTTCTAACAAAGTTATGAAAACAATTAAGCAAACCTATATTATAGAGGCACCAGTGGAAAAAGTTTGGGAAGCACTAACTGATCCAAAAATTATTGATGATTGGGGAGCAGGACCAGCAAAGATGAGCCCTGAGGAAGGAGTTGAGTTTGAAATTTGGGGAGGAGATATTTGGGGGAAAAATTTAAAAGTAGTTCCACGGAAGCAGTTAGTGCAGGAGTGGACCTCAGGGGAATGGGACAAGCCTTCCAAAGTTACATTTACTTTATCTGAAGAAAAAGGTAAAACTAAAATAGATCTGCTTCATGAAGGTGTACCAGAAATGGAAGCAGAGGAGTTAGATGATGGATGGAAAAAGTATTATTTAGGACCTCTAAAAGAGCTACTGGAACATTAAACCCTTTGGAGCTCTCAATTCTTCAGCTTGGGTAGGAATTATAATGCATCTTCTTTTAGGTCTAGACTTTGCTTCTTTTTTATTCATTAAACCTGCAAAATAACTTACAATTTCTTGAAAAGTTTTCTTAAATAAGGAGCAAAAAGACGCATTATGAGTGATACAATCTTATGCTATAGCATTTTTGTGTATCATTAAATCTAACAACTTGTTGCATGTAGGATAATTTGTGAAATGAGTCTTTCTAAAAAGTAGCTTGCAATTTTTCTCTCAAAATGACAGAATACTAAGCTATGATTGAGGCAACAGCAGCAAGAGTTAAGAGTGCTCAAATTCGCCCCTTAAAGGGAGCTGATTCTATTGATTTTACAACAGTTAGGATGACACCCGCAGGCATAGAAAGCGTGGATGGAGTTGCAATAGACCATCAATTTGTTGCTGTCACAGAAGAACCAGGTTCTAGGGGATTTCATCATTTCCTTTCACTTCGAACCCAAGTCGATCCTAGCAAACACTTATATGCTCCAGGTGAACCAAGGCTTGCCTTAGTCAAACCGGCCTATGAAGAACTATCACAAGATTTCACATTTGGTTGGAGAGAACCCAATACAGAACAAATAGCAGTGCCTAGAGAGTACGACCCCAATCTCATACTCCCTATTCAAGTTTGGGAGCACTGGGGAGGCGCAATTGAAGAACCTGTACTTTCTGAGTGGTTAAGTGATCAATTAAAAAGGAATGTGCTAGTTGCGAGAACCGGTGTTTATCCCTGGACCAGATTGGCAAAGCAAAATTATTTACCAAACCATAACCCATTAAGGGCACAAGATGGTTATCCTGTTCACATAACATTGCAAGAAGATATAGATGAAATGTCACGAGTATCTGGTGAAACTGTCCCGCATGAAAGGTTCAGAGATCAATTTACCTTGGAACGTTTACCTGCATGGTCATTACACGATTATAGTGCTTGGGAGGTTAATGGGGTGGAAGTATGGCAACCAAAACCCTGCGATAGATGTGAAGTAACAGGAAAAGATGAGAGAAGTGGAGAGCTAAGTTCTCTAAAACCATTAGCTGCAGTAAATAAGTTAAGACCGCGCTGGATCAATAATAGAGGGGAACCAAAACAAATAGTTGGAGAGAATTTGCTTCCGCAAGGAACTACACTTGTTGTAGTTGGAGATTTATTTATTCCCATCGCCTTAAGAGAAGTACCCTTAACTTTTGAGGAACCAAAACCTAAAAAAGCACTTAATTTTTAAAGCTTGTAATTTGCGTGTAAAGTTCAAAACTTGTCTAAATGGATAAGAAGAAAATTATCTATGACTTCCTGGAAAACCATAAGCTTGCTGTCTTGTCTACAATAAATGCAGATGGAAACCCCCAGTCAGCATTAGTAGGTTTTGGACAAAATGAGAATCTGGAGTTATTTTTTGGTACCAGCAAGTTAAGTAGAAAATACAAAAATTTAATACAAAATCCAAAAGTTTCAGTAGTAATAGGCTGGGAAAATAGTATTACTTTGCAATATGAAGGGGAGGCCAAAGAGTCAAATGGGCCAGAATTAGAAAAATTTAAAGAGGCTTATTTTAGGAAAAATCCATTAGCTAAACAATTTGAAAATGATCCATATGAGGTTTATTTTAAAATTAAACCAAAGTGGATTAGATATACAAAGTTAAAAGATACAAAGTTAGAAGTTTTTGAAGTTATTTTTTAAATCTACTTGCATTGAGAATTGTTAAACCTACAATTTTTCCTTTTTTCTTTCTTTTAATAATTCCATTTTCCTGAATGGAGTCTTCTGTTTTTTGAGGTTTGCCAAAACTTACATATAAAATATCAGCTTCTTTGTCATAATCAATAAAAGTTTATCTTGCCCTAAATTCATAAGTTTATGATATCATACGCTTAGTATGAAAGTAGTTGATTGGAGTAAAATTTACAAACAATATAAGGGATTGTGGGTAGCTCTAAAAGATGACGAAGAGACAGTCATTGTAGCTGGAAAAGATGCTAAAGCGGTCTGGGAAAAGGCCAAAAAGTTATATCCAAATCCTATTTTAACTAAAATGCCTAAGAAGTTGACTTATTTTGTAGGAAGTCCACAAATATTAAGTAGGTGAAATTTAAATACAAAAAGTACAGCCACGAGATACTTCGCCCTGTAATTCCAATCAATATTTTTTCCAATGATCAAATGATGACATATGAGGTTCTTGTTGATTCTGGAGCTGATATTTGTATTTTTCATACAAAAGTAGCGGAGATCTTGGGTATTAAATTAAGTTTAAGTAAGGTAAGTCGCATCTCAGGGGTGACTGGTAAAGATGAACCCATTTATATGCATCATCTAACCATAACTGTGGGGAACCAATTCTTAAAGTTAGATGTGGGATTTTTAGAAGATATAGGAGGGGAGGGTTATGGTATTGTTGGACAAAAGGGTTTTTTTGAAAAATTTATTGTTAAATTTGATTTAAATAAAAAAGAGATAGAACTAAAACCAAGAAGGTAATTTAAGCTGCAATTTTTATCCCAAAGGAGAAGAAGACTGCTTTGTGAGTGATACAATCTTAAGCTATAGCATTTTTGTGTATCATTAATTTAAGAATTTGTTGCATGTAGGAAGACTTGTTAAATAAGTTTTTCTCATAAGTAGCTTGCAATTTTTCTCATAAAATTATTTGATTTTATTACTAAGCAAGTATATAATCGACCCATGTTTGATTATGATCGAGGTAATATTCCCTATGAACTTTTAGGTATGAAATTCCCTAGCACTTTAGATGGTGCTTGGGGGAAAGCAAGATTAGGTAGTACTATATTTAGACTAAAGAATGGTATGGATAGTTATGAACCTTACGCAACAGGAAAGTTAGTAAGGCTTATTTCAGGAAACCCTCTTGATGGAAGTTATTATCAAACACCTGGATTCCATAATAATGATGATTATGTAGTGGTATGTAGATTAGAAGCAACTCATGCTGAAGGCTTAGGAGTTAAAAAAACAGATTTAGAGTTTGTTTCAAACATTCCAATACAGACTCTAGGTGGAAGAATTCGGAGTTTTTTTCAGAGAAATACTTGAGAGCTACCCCTTTAGCTCTTCAACTCCACCTATCATATAAAAGGATTGCTCAGGTAGCTTATCCCATTTACCTTCTAAAATCTCTTTAAAAAGTTGTACTGTTTGCTTTATAGAAACATATTTTCCTTTTCTTCCTGTGAATGCTTCTCCAACAAAAAATGGTTGAGTGAGAGCTCTTTGGATTTTTCTGGCTCTTGAGACAGTTAATTTATCCTCATCAGACAATTCCTCAATACCTAAGATAGCAATAATATCTTGGAGATCCTTATACCTTTGTAAAACTTTTTGCACTCCAAATGCTACGTCATAATGTTCCTGACCTACAATTTCTGCTGTTAAGGCTCTTGAAGAAGAGGCTAAAGGATCAACAGCAGGGTATAAACCCTGTTCTGTAAGAGCCCGCTCGAGCGCAATTGTAGAATCTAGATGAGCAAAAGTAGCAGCAGGTGCAGGATCAGTATAATCATCCGCAGGAACATAAACAGCTTGGACGCTAGTAATAGACCCCTTTTTAGTGGAGGTAATTCTTTCTTGAAGCTGCCCCATTTCTGTAGCTAAAGTTGGTTGATATCCTACAGCAGAGGGAATTCTTCCTAAAAGGGCAGACACCTCACTACCAGCCTGAGAAAATCTAAAAATATTATCTATAAATAGCAAAACATCTTTTCCTTCTGCATCTCTAAAATCCTCAGCCATAGTTAGAGCAGAAAGCCCCACCCTTTGGCGCGCTCCTGGTGGCTCATTCATTTGTCCAAAAACCATAGCAGTTTTGTCTATAACACCTGATGCTATCATCTCATGATACAGATCATTTCCTTCTCTAGTTCGCTCACCTACTCCTGCGAATACTGAGTAACCACCGTGTTCTGCAGCAATATTTCTGATTAACTCCTGAATTAAAACAGTTTTTCCAACTCCAGCTCCTCCAAAAAGTCCTACTTTTCCTCCTTTAACAAAAGGAGCAATTAAGTCAATAACTTTTATGCCTGTTTCAAAAACTTCAGAAGTAGTAGACTGTTCTTCAAAGGTTGGGGCAGGGCGGTGAATAGGAAGGTGCTTTTTTGCCTTTATCGCTCCTTTACCATCTACAGTTTGACCTAAAACATTAAATAATCTTCCCAAAACTTCTTTTCCAACAGGAACGCTGATTGGAACGCCAGTATCAGTAACTTCTGTACCTCGCTCCAACCCATCAGTAGAGCTCATTGCTACAGCTCTAACTTGCCCATCACCTAATTGCTGTTGGACCTCTGCAATTAATTTCTCTTTGCCTAAAGGTATTTCCAAAGCAGAGTAGAGCGCAGGAACCTTATCTTCCTTAAATTGTGCATCTATAACAGGACCAATAATTTGGGTGATTGTTCCTTTGTTTGTCATAAATTTTTATCCTCTCCCTTGATACTTACTACATAATACTTAATACACTCATTCTAGTGCTGCCTGAGCAGTTGTAATTTCCAAAAGCTCATTTGTAATTGCATCTTGCCTCGTCTGATTATAGGTAAGAGTTAAATCCTCTACAAGCTCTTTTGCATTTTCTGTTGCATTTTGCATTGCTACCATTCGGCTAGAATGCTCGGAAGCTTTTGTTTCTAAAATTGATTGATAAATTTTACTTTCTATAAAGTGTTTTAGAACAAAGTCTAAAAGTGTCATTAAATCAGGTTCAAAAATGAATTCAGAATTGTCATTCTGAGACGAAGGCGAAGAATCTCTGCCTCCAGAGGAGTGGTGTGTTGATTTTTTGTCTTGAGATCTTTCGCTGGCGCTCAAGATGACAGAACGCAATTCTTCTGCGCTAATAGGTAGAAGTTTTACTACTCCTGGTTCTTGCCTTAAGGTAGAAACAAAATTAGGATAAATCATAAAAACTTCTCCAAGCTCTTTTGCTAAAAACTTATCTATCAAAAGTTTTCCAATCTGCACTGCCTCTTGAAATGTAACAATTTCTAAATTCTCAAAATCAGCTTCTAAAGTTTTACCAGTTTTTACAATAAAATCTCTTCCTTTTCTACCTACTGTAAAAAAGACTAAATCTTTGTGTTCAGCTGAAAAAGCCTGAATAGTTCTAAAAACATTTGTGTTTAGAGCGCCGCAAAGGGATTTATCAGTAGTTAATACTAAAACTCCAATTTGTTTAGCTCCATTTGGCTGCAAAAATTTATGAAGAGTAGGATCAATGTTAGAAGTTACTTGAGATAAAGCAAGATTTAAAGTTTGCGAGTAGGGCCTACCTGATAATGCCTGGTTTTGAGCTTTTCTCATTTTTGTTGCAGCAACCATTTCCATTGCTTTGGTGATTTGAGAAATATTTTTAACTGACTTCATTCTTCTTCTTAAAACTCTAGTGTTTGCCATCTATTTTTTTCCTCTGTTAAAAACTTTAACAAACTCTTGAGTTAATTTTTCCAATTCTTTCTCCATTTTTTCATCTATTTCTTTTTTCTCTGTTATTTCACTCATTATTTTTTTACCTTTTAAGCTCATATAATCTATAAACTTTTCCCTAAACTCTTTTATTTTCTCAACATCAATTTCATCTAAATATCCTTTATTCCCTGCCCATAAAATTATTACCTGCTGCGCCATAGGAATAGGGGAGTAGGGAGGCTGTTTTAGAACTTCTGTCATTCTTCTACCTCTATCTATTTGCGCTTTAGTGGCAGGATCCAAATCAGAACTAAACTGTGCAAAAGCTGCTAAGCTGCGGTATTGTGCTAAATCCAAACGTAGCCCTCCTGCAACAGACTTCATAGCTTTAGTTTGAGCTGAACCTCCAACACGGGAGACCGAAATACCCACATTAATTGCAGGCCTAGTTCCGCCGTAAAATAAATCTGCTTCTAAAAAGATCTGGCCATCAGTAATTGAGATAACATTTGTTGGGATATAGGCTGAAACATCATTAGCTTGGGTTTCTATAATAGGTAGGGCAGTAAGCGAGCCTCCACCATAATCCTTGCTTAAGCGTGCCGCTCGCTCCAGCAATCTACTGTGAAGATAAAAAACATCTCCAGGATAAGCTTCACGTCCTGAAGGTCTTCTTAAAAGTAGCGACATTTGTCTATACGCGTTCGCGTGTTTACTTAAATCATCATAAATTATTAAAGCATCTTTTCCTTCGTCCATAAAATATTCACCAATGCTACAGCCAGAATAAGGAGCAATATAAAGCATTGGTGCAGGATCTGAAGCAGAAGCTACAACTACCACAGTGTGGTCCATTGCGCCAGACTCTTCTAACTTAGCCACAAGCTGAGCAATTTTAGAAGTTTTTTGTCCTATTGCAACATAAATACAGATGACATCTTTTTGATTTATGATCGTATCTATGGCAATTGTTGTTTTACCTGTGTTCCTATCTCCTATAATCAACTCACGTTGGCCGCGACCAATTGGAATCATTGCGTCAATAGCAATAATTCCAGTCTGCAGTGGAACAGAAACACCCTGACGGGTAATAACACCTGGAGCTACCTTCTCAAGAGGATATCTTTTTGCAAGCTTTATTGGGGTTTTTCCGTCAATTGGTTCAAGTAATGCATTAACAACTCTTCCTTTAAGAGAGTCCCCAACAGGCACAGATAAAACATGACCTGTAGAGTGAACCTCCATGCCTTCTTTAATTTTTGTAAAATCTCCAAGTACAACAGCTCCTACTCCAAATTGCTCCAAATTTAGTGCCAAGCCATAAATATTTCCAGGAAATCTAATCATTTCTGAGGATTTAACGTGTGATAAACCTTCTATTCTAACAATTCCATCACCAATCTCTACAACTTTACCTACAGTTTCTCTACTTGCTTTTGTTTTTAAACCTTTAATTTGGTTTTCTATCTCAGAAATAATATTACTTGCCATAATTGCTTAAACTTTCAATTTTGCCCTTTATAGAAGCATTGATAATTTCATCAGCAATTTTTAGCTTAATTCCTCCCAAAATAGAGGCGTCAACCTGGAAGGTTGCTGCGGTAACTGTATGATCTTTTTTTACTAATCTTAAAATTTTATTTTTCATTTCAGGAGAAAGGGGAATAGCACTAGTTACCTCTAAAGTAAGTTTATCCAGCTTAAACTTTAATCCTTTTAAATACTCATCCAAAGCCAAAATAGCCTCCGCTTTATCCAGTTTTTTAAATAGGTTTACAAATTCTTTTACCCTTTTATTTAGTAAATTATTTTTATCATCAAAACTTTTCTTAACTATTTTTTGAGTTAGTTTTTTTATTTGTTTTTTTGTTAACATATTAAATCTCTTTAATTGAGCGCTCTATAATTTGTTTTTGATCTCTTTGGGTTAGGACTTTTCCAGTAAGTTTTGTAAGGGCTAACGCAACTAAGTCTCCTAAATGTTCACGCATTTCTTGGTGCAATTTTTCTTTTTCTGCTTGGATTTGATTTTTTGCCTCGACAACCATTCTTTCAGCTACTGCCTCAGCTTTTGATTTGGAATCATTAATAATCTCCACCCCATACTCCTTTGCTTGTTTAATAATTTTTTCTCCTTCCTTAGTTGCTTTTAAAATTTCTTGCTCTTGTTTTTCAGTTATCTCTTGAAGTTTTTTCTCAATCATTTCAGCATTTTCTAATGAGTCGGCAATTTTTTGTTTTCTTTCCTCTAACATTTTTAAAATTGGTTTATAAAGAAGCCTTTTAAGTAAAATCAAAAGCACTAGAAAATTTACAATTTGCGCTGCAAGCAAAAAAGGATTTAAACCAAAATCACCAAATATTTTTTCCATGGTAAAAACTCGCTGTCATTCTGAGTGAAGCGAAGGCTTTAGATCCTTCGGTCGTTTCACTCCCTCAGGATGACACCAAGGTGTCACTTGGTAAATGCTATAACTAATGCGTAAATAGCTATCGCTTCTGCAAAAGCCATTCCCAAAAGCATTGCTGGAAGGATTTTGTTTTGAGCTTCTGGATTTCTACCAATTGCTTCCATTGCCTTCATTCCAATAAGACCAATACCAAGACCTGGACCTAGCGCCCCAAGACCAATAGCTAAAGCTGAAGGTAAACCTTCTGGCATATTTTTGATTTGGACTAATTCGGACGTAATTTTAAGGTTTCAATTGGCATTTTGTTGCCGAATTGTCCATTACGACCTTTAATCTTATTTCCTCCTTTCTAAAAGATTTTATCCGTAACTAATGTTCCTCGCCGTGTTTTTCACTTAAGATGACCATAAACACTAAAGTAAGCATCATAAATACTGCTGCCTGTACAAACCCCACAATTATTTCTAAAAAATAAAAAGGGAGGGGTACTAAAAAAGCTGTCCACTTAAATAGAGTGGAAACCGTACTTAATACTACCTCACCCGCAAATATATTACCAAAAAGCCTAAAGGAAAGCGATACTATTTTTGTAAACTCACCAACTAGCTCAAGTAGTCCCACAAATAAAAAAATAGGATTTAAAGTAAACCATCTTGCAAGATAATTTCTAACTCCTAAATATCTTATTGCCAAAAAGTGTGTGGCAACAGCAGAAACAAGTGCGAGCGCCAAAGTCATGTTTAGATCTGAATTTTCAGACCGCAGGAGAGGGACAAAAATTAAAGCACCCTCGTGATTCTTGAAAATTCCTATTGTGCCAAATCCTGGAAGAAGACCTAGCCAGTTTGCTAAAACTATGAAAAGAAAAAAAGTCATAACCATTGGAAAAATAACCTTTGTTTTCTTTTGAGCAATATCCTCAGTTGTTTTATACCCAAACTCAACTATTGCCTCAAAAAAGTTTTGCATTCCTTGTGGAAAAAGCGCCATCTTTCTTGTTGAAAGCCTGCTAAAGATAATTAGTAAAACACAAACTATCCAGCTTACAAGAAGTGTGTTTGTAACTGGTAGGGGCCCCAAGTTAAATAAGGTTTCAGCAGAAATAGCAATATTTTGTCCTTGTTCCATTTTTTGTTTGACTATTTTACTCGAATTTTTTTATGCCAGTCAAACATATTTTTTTCATTACTCATTTGTGACTGCAAAAATCCCGTTTCCAGTTAGCTCAATACCATCACACCTAACATAATTTTTATTCTTATTTGAGTCAGAATCATCAGGGTTTTCAAGTTTTGTCTCAAGCAAATAATGGGTATTAGTAGCCCCACAAACTCCATCTGGATTTGACCAATATGAATAACCATACGAGGTTGTGTCATCAATTTTAGGATCTCCTGTATTTAAGGGATCAACGGGTAGAACATTTATAAACTTGGAAGGGGAAAGAAGCTCTGGAAGCCACGTTTGCGGGTTGTTAGTGGAAATATAATACCCATCACCAGCAGCTGCAGGATAAGATCTATTTACTCCATAATAAAGCTCTAGGGCTGTGGCTAAGGAGCTTAAATCTTGTTTTCTTTTACTATCCCTGGCGCTAGATTGTGCACTTGAGTAGCTAACAAACCCTACTGCTGCTAAAACACCGATAATAGATATAACAATCAAGACCTCTATGAGGGTAAATCCTAAAGATTTCTTTTTGTTTATATTAGGCATTAATTTAAATATATGCTTCTTTTTAATTTTTGGCAAACCAGATGAATTCTGGATTCATTTAGCATAGAATTAACAAGATATGTTAAAACTAACTTTCTTACTTTTTGCGTTTTTGATTTTGGGAGGCTTATATTTTAATTTCGTGCAAAGCAAAAGTTTGGGTAATCTAGGCCCAAAAGAAATATCTGGTATAACTTTCGATGTCACTGAGGATTATAGAGCCTTAGGTTACACTGGACAAAAAAAACTGGCAGTAGATAAAAAAGGGAATATTTACCTCGCATATAGAAAAAAGTCAGGCGGTCAATACGAGGTGTTTGTAGCTAAACTTAAAGAAAAGGGGGGAGGTTACAAAATTTCTGGAACAAGTGATTCTATTTCAAATGTTGGGGAGGGTGCTCCTCAAAGAGTACCTTCAATAGCTCTGGATCAGGAAGAGAATCTTTATGTAGTCTGGTATGGGGCTGACTCTTCTAAAAATGAAGGGAACAGGCAAATAAAGTTTTCAAAATCAAGTGACCAAGGAGAGTCTTGGAGTAAATGGATAAATATTTCTCTTGTTTCTGGGTTTAATGGGGAAAATCTTTGGCAAGAACATCCAGATATTTTAGCTTCATATGATGGGAATATTTATGTTGTTTGGGAGGGGAAAGATAAGGAGAATAAAAATCAACAAATCAAATTTTCAAAATCAAACGATCAGGGCGAAATTTGGAGTAGGTGGGTAAATATTAATCCTACAAGTTTAGCAATGTCACGTCCCACAATACTTGAGAATGACGGGAAGCTTTATGTATTCGCTTACGGAAAAATAGATTCCCCTGTATCTCAAATTTATTTCACTACTTCCTCTGACAAAGGGAAGAGTTGGAGTTCATGGAAAAATTTATCAAAGTCATCACTTGATGCAAGAGCCGTCAGCGCTGTTACTAACGGAAGAAACATCCTTGTTGTTTGGAGAGAAGGGTCAGAAGATTTAAAGACGCAGCTTTATTATTCTTACTTTGATGGAAAATCCTGGACACAGCCAAAAAAAGTCTTCGCTTCCAATAATTATCAATTTTTCCCACAACTTGGTTTAGGTAGTAACAATCAAGCTAGCCTAGTTTGGATTGAAACAAACAAAGAGTCTAGCTTTCCAAACGATGATCCTAAAGGCAGTGTAAAATCTGCAGTTTTTGATTTCTCCACCAAGTCTTTTACTAGCATAAAGATTAGAACAGAGGAAGCTTTTTACCCTATTACTTCATCGAATTTTGTTGTTTTTTCTTTAGCTAACCATGAGTATAAATTGATTCTTGCTCCTCTTTAACTTAAATATTTGACTTTCTAAGTTTTTTTGTGTACTATTATATCCTGTAGTTAAAGGCAAGAGGTTATTAATTGCAGCCAAATAGCATAATTTGGCTCTTTTTAATACAACCATATAGTTTTATTATGTCAAATAGAAAAATCAAAATTGGAATAATTGGATCAGGTGTTGTAGGACAAGCAACAGGAAAAGGATTTAGCTCAAAAGGGTTTGATGTAGTTTTTGTTGATGTGAGCCCCGCAACTGTAGAGAATTTAAAAAATGAGGGTTATGAGGCCTATCTTGTCTCACAGCTTAGTCCCCAGCTAACCTGGGATATCTCCATATTCACTGTACCCACACCTACTGTAGATGGGCACTTAAATTTTAAGTATCTTAAGGAAGCCTCAGTTGAGCTAGGGAAAAAACTTAAAAATACAAAAAAATACCATCTTTTCGTAGTTAGAAGTACTGTTTTGCCAGGAACAACGGAAGGTTTAGTTTTAAAAACTATAGAAAAATTTTCTGGTAAAGAAGCTGGGAAACACTTTGGTCTTTGTATGAACCCTGAATATTTAAGAGAAGCTACATCAGTAGAAGATTTTGCAAACCCCTGGATTGTTGTTATAGGTGAGTTTGACAAAAAATCAGGAGATTTAATGGAGAGGGTATATAAAAGATTCAAATGTCCAATTTATAGAATCACTATTAAGGAGGCTGAAATGCAAAAATACGTTCATAACTTATACAACGCTGTAAAAATCACTTTCTTTAATGAAATGAGACAAGTTGGGGAAAAAATAAAAGTTGACACAGATATTATTTTTAAACTAACTGCAAAATCGTGCGAGGGTATGTGGAATCCGCGTTATGGAACAAGAGATTTTGGACCTTTTTCCGGCGCATGTTTACCAAAAGATACAAAGGCCTTTCACTCTTGGGCTCTAAAAAAAGGCTTTGATGTTGCACTTTTAGAAACTGCAATAACTGTTAATGAATCTATAAAAAGACTTAGAAACTACGCTAAAGATGCGTTCAAATCAGGCTTTTCAAGTTTGCCACTTTAACTATGGAAAATATTACTAATCTTTTAAATCAATACATAGCACTTTTGTACTTTTACCTTCCCTTAGGGTTAATTG